>CANHOY010000022.1 GCA_947462495.1 Bacteroidota bacterium | reverse complement strand
CTCTGCAATGGATTGGCCCCATCTTTCCTCTAATCGCGCTATGAGTTCATTAAAATATTTTTCTCGAACTTCTTCTGTGTCTCCTTCTAAACCCGCAGCTACTGGTATCAATAAAAATAAATTTTCACTGCCTTGAGGCGCCACTGTGGAATCGGTGACAGAAGGTACAGAAGCATAAAACAAAGGCTTGCTTGGCCAACTAGGTGCTGTATAAATTTCTTTACCATGAATGGCAAAGTCTGTATCAAAAAATAAGGAGTGATGCGTGACACCCGTTAATTTTTTATTCAAGCCTACATAATACAATAATGAACTTGGAGCCATAGTGCGGGTATCCCAATAACTTGCAGTATACGATTGGTATTTAGTGGCTAATAGATTTGTTTCAATATGATGATAATCGCCAGCACCAATGACCACCTCAAATTCATAATGCTTTTGTTCGCCTGTTACACTTGATTTAGTTAAGCAAGACTTGGCTAATCCATTGACTATATCAATTTGCAAAGCTTCTTCATTGAAATGAAATTGAACTCCTTGTGTAAGAGCAGTATCATACATAGCTTGCACAATACTGTACATGCCAAATTCTGGATACCAAGTACCTCCTTTGATATCTGCATAGTTCATTAAACTATATAAGGCAGGCGTATTTTGTGGAAGTGCCCCTAAAAACAAAACGGGAAATTCCATTAAGGTTTGAATATATGGATGTTTGAAAAAACGAGCTACATGTTTTTTCATTGATTGAAATACATCTAATTTAAAAACACCTTTGATTAAATCTATATCTATAAATTCTTTTAAAGAAATACCTGGCTGATGTACTAGTTTACCCACACCTACCTCATATTTAAATTTAGCTTCCTCCATGAATTGATCCAAAGCCTTTGCTGCACCGGGTTCTACGCTTTCTAATAAAGCGGCTAATTCAGTATAATTCGCTGGCATGTCCCAATGCGTTTGATCAAAGTAAACACGGTAAGAGGGGTCAAGTCTTTTTAATTTGTAAAAATCGGAAACTTTTTTCCCAAATGAATTAAAATATCTTTCAAAAACATCAGGCATCCAGTACCAACTTGGACCCATGTCAAAAGTAAAACCTTGTGCTTCAAATTTTCTGGCCCTTCCACCTGGTAAATTGTGTTTTTCAATAACAGTTACACTCCATCCTTTTTTTGCTAAAAAAGTAGCTACAGACATGCCAGCAAAGCCAGCACCTATCACCAAAGCTTTTTTAGTTGGAGATTGCATTTAATTAGTATCGTTGTATTTTCTGCTTTAATATTTTTCTTGCAAAGTGAATACGACTTTTAATGGTGCCCAACGGTTCATTTAACGCGTCTGCAATTTCATTGTACTTATAGCCCTCGAAGTATAAATTAAATGGCGTTCTAAATAGTTCAGGCAAATCATATATTAGTTGCTTCACTTCCCTCAAATTTAAGTTAGTCACGCCATCATTCAAAACCTTTGTTCTAGTTTGATCTATTAAAAAATCATTCGGCGAATTGTCTAGTACCACCGATTGTTTTGCACGCTTGCGGTAATCATTAATAAATATATTACGCATGATAGTATATAACCAAGCTTTAATATTGGTACCCACATTATATTTGTCCTTATTGGACAAAGCTCTGTACAATGTTTCTTGAAATAGGTCCTTGGCAGACTCATGATCCTTGGTCAAATTAATGGCAAAAGGTTTCAAAAAATCGGCATTTTCAGTAAGTAATAGGGTGAATTCTGCAGTTGACATACAATTCTGTTTAACTTTTATATATGTGAAGCTAAACATAAATATTACTAAAATCAATTATTTTGTTTAATATTTTTATTAATTTATTAAACAATTCCAAATCTGGTAAACGTTTTTTAGAGTTCAGTTGCCACAATAAAATATAAGTAATTGATTATTAGCTATTTAATAAAATAAGCTAATATATTCTATAAGAAGTCTCTTTTGGGAAAGGTTCGAGATTAGATCGATTGTATGAACTGAAGGGTATCATTCAAACTTCTCTTTAACTGAATTCCTGCCGGAATTGGCCCTTTATAATCTTGAATTAGCTGGCCAGATAAAATGATGGAAGATACTTTACTAATTTCAGCCAGCTGGTTAATAAATTTATCAAATTTAAACTTTTTGCCTGGCAAGGTTAAATGAGAAAATAAATAATCAACCTTAGTTGTTTTTACTAAGTATTCAAGATCTACCATAGGTACATTAGCCCCTAGATAGTCCACATATATTCCATTGAGCTTTAATAAAAAATGTACAAACAAAAGGCCAATTTCATGATACTCTGCTTCGGGTAAAAATAAGATAACTCTTTTATTGTATTTAGTTATAGGAGGCAATTTCTCAATGCCATAAATAATTTTTTGTCTTAGTACATTGGTGGCTAAATGTTCTTGTGCCGGATTAATATGGCTAGTAACCCATAATATACCTACCCTTTCTAAAAATGAGAAGATAATTTCAGTAATAGTTTTTTCAATTCCTTTTTGTGCAATATATATATCTAATTGCTGCTCAAATCCAAGCATGTTCATAGAAACCATCTCCTTAATCAAATTATTTACTACTCGCTCTTTTTGGGCATCTAATTGATTAATTGATAGAATTTTTTCTTCCATTTGCTCCGAAGTCATCTTATCAATATGGGATATCTTAAACCCATATTTATTCAAAAGCGATACGTTCAAGATGGTTTTCAATTCATTAGATGAATAAGTCCTAATATTGGTGGTCGTACGCGAGGGTTGCAAAAATTGATAGCGTTGTTCCCAAATACGGATCGTATGGGCTTTGATACCTGAAATTTGCTCTAAATCTTTGATTGAATAAGATGACATACCTAATAAAACAATAGTTTATTGAAATTGTTCATCATTTTATAAAAAAAAGGAAAATGTCTACTACAAATAAAGGAATAATGAGGTGAAATTTACTTCTTTAAGGTTCTCAAATATTCACCATACCCGCTTTTAGCATACTTATTGGCCAATACTAATAATTGGGTCTTATCAATAAATCCCATACGATAAGCTACCTCCTCAATGCAACCTACTTTTTGGCTTTGTCGTTTTTCTATTACCCTTACAAATTCACAAGCGTCGGCATAAGAATCAAAAGTACCAGTATCCAACCAAGCCGTTCCACGGTTCATGATACCTACTTGTAATTGCTTTTTTTGTAAATACACTTTATTGACATCTGTAATTTCATATTCTCCTCTTGGAGAAGCAGGGATATTTTTTGCTATTTCAACCACCTGGTTATCATAAAAATACAATCCAGGTACTGCATAATTGGATTTAGGTTGCTTAGGTTTTTCTTCTAAAGAGATGGCGTTATTGTTTGCATCAAATTCTACCACACCATAACGCTCTGGATCATTTACTTCATAAGCAAACACAGCAGCGCCTGCAACATCATTAAATGATTGTACCAACTTACTAAAGCCAGCACCATAAAATATATTATCCCCTAAAATTAAAGCTACTTTATCCTTGCCAATAAATTCGGCACCAATCACAAATGCCTGTGCCAAACCATTCGGCACGGCTTGCACTGCATAATGAAAAGAACAGCCTATTTCGGATCCATCTCCTAATAATCTTTTAAATTGATCATTGTCTTCGGGCGTAGTAATTATTAATATTTCCTTGATGCCTGCTAATAACAAAACAGACAATGGATAATAAATCATTGGCTTATCATAGATAGGCATCAATTGCTTACTAATTCCTTTGGTAATAGGATACAATCTAGTACCTGAGCCGCCTGCTAATATGATTCCTTTCATTTTAATAATTTATATTTTAACCAATACTTTTTTTGTAGGTCGCAAATGACTGTAAAACTTTATCCTTTGCCGATAATAACAATTCATTAGCAGGCACCCGCCAATCTATATTTAAATCTGCATCATTGTATATAATACCTACTTCTTTGGATGGATCATAAAATTCATCGCACTTATAAAAGAAAGTTGCCGCCTCACTTAATACCACAAAACCATGCGCAAATCCTTTGGGTATAAAAAATTGTTTATGGTTATCTGCCGTTAATTCAATGGTAAAATGCTGGCCAAAAGTAGGAGATCCGATTCTAACATCTACTGCTACGTCCAACACAGCACCTTCTAAAACCCTTACCAGTTTGGATTGTGCAGCATCACCCGACTGCATATGCAAACCTCTTAAAACTCCTTTCTGTGATCTAGATTGATTGTCTTGTACAAAATTGATTTGCAAGCCTGTGGCATCAGCAAATTGCTTTTGATGATAGGATTCAAAAAAATAACCACGCGCATCTCCATGCACCGTATCGTGAATTATAAAACAATCTTTTAAGGGGGTCGCTTCTATTTTCATTAATCTAATTATCTGTTATCGTACATTGAATTGTAATATTGTTGATAGGTGCCGCTGGTTACATTTTCCAACCAAGGACCATTGCTTAAATACCAATCGATGGTGGCTGCTAATCCTTGTTCAAAAGTAACCGAAGGACTCCATCCTAGTTCTTTATTTAGTTTAGTGGCGTCAATAGCATACCTACGGTCATGGCCTGGCCTGTCTTTCACATAAGTAATTAATTTTTCGCTTTCTCCTTTGGCCCTTCCTAATTTCACATCCATTTGAGCACACATCACTTTTACCAAGTCTATATTGGTCCATTCGTTAAAGCCCCCAATATTATAAGTGTCGCCATTTTTTCCTTGATGAAATATTAAATCAATCGCACGTGCATGATCAATTACATACAACCAATCGCGCGTGTATAAACCATCCCCATAAACGGGTAATGCTTTTTTATTGATAATATTATGTATAAATAAAGGAATTAATTTTTCTGGAAAATGATTGGGACCATAATTATTGGAACAATTTGATACTACATAAGGTAAATGATAAGTTTCACCATAAGCACGAACAAAATGATCACTTGCTGCCTTACTTGCAGAATAAGGTGAGTTCGGATCATAGGCAGTGGTTTCCTTAAACAAACCTTCCTTACCTAAACTTCCATACACTTCATCCGTTGAAATATGATAAAATAAATGATCTCTACTTTTCTCCCATCCACCCTCATGTGCTTTCTCATAACTTAAATCGCCCTTCCAATATTCTTTAGCTGTATTTAATAAATTAACAGTGCCAATGACATTGGTATATACAAAGTCTAAAGGGGAAACAATGGATCTATCTACATGGGATTCTGCTGCCAAATGGATGACATCGGTAATAGTATGTTTTTCAAAAATAGCTTTCAATGTATCGGCCTCTAAAATATTGGCTTTTACAAAATGATAATTAGTTGCTTTTTCGATATCCTTCAAATTTTCTAAATTACCCGCATAGGTCAATGCATCTAAATTAAAGATTTGATACTGAGGATATTTGGTCACCATTAAGCGTACCACATGTGAACCTATAAAGCCCGCTCCACCTGTAATTAATATGTTTTTTTGCATCTGAACTTGTATCTTACAAAGATATTAAAAGACTATGAGCCAGCAAAGATATTATTCCTTGGATGTATTTAGAGGCGCAACGGTGGCATTAATGATTTTAGTGAACAATCCTGGTTCTTGGGCACATATTTTCAGCCCATTGGAACATGCTAGTTGGCATGGATGCACACCTACTGATCTAGTTTTCCCTTTCTTTTTATTTGCAGTTGGTAACGCGTTATCCTTTGTGATGCCAAAATTACAAAATGCAAGCGCTGCCCAATTTTGGAGTAAAATAATTAAACGTACTATTTTAATTTTTGCCATTGGTTTGTTTTTAAATTGGAGTCCTTTTGTAAAATGGTCTGATGCCGGTTTAATTTTTAAACCTTGGGAAAATGTGCGACTATTGGGCGTATTGCAACGAATTGCACTTTGCTATTTTTTCGCTTCCGTTATTATTTATTATGGTAAATCTAGAATTGCCCTTTTTATAGGCATGATGATTTTAGTAATTTATTGGGTTTTAACTTATGCATTAGGCGCTGCAGGACATCCATTTAGTTTAACAGGATATTTTGGGAATAACATAGATCAATCCATAATTGGCATTAACCATTTATATAAAGGAGAAGGGGTCCCCTTTGATCCAGAAGGCTTAACGAGTACCTTCCCCGCCATTGTACAAGTAATCCTTGGATTTTTAGTAGGCGAGTACATTCAACTCAAAGGAAAAAATTATGAGATGTTGGCACAGTTGCTTTTAACAGGAGTGTTACTTGTATTGGTTGGTTATATCTGGGATTTTAGTTTTCCCATTAATAAAAAAATATGGACCAGTAGTTATGTATTGTATACTTCGGGCTTAGCAATGATAACACTGGGTATGTTAATTTATTTACTAGAATTTAAAAATGGAAAGGGCGCATGGAGTCAATTTTTTGATGTGTTTGGAAAGAATCCATTATTTGTTTTTGTGTTGAGCGGATTTCTACCTCGAATTTTGGCTTTGTGGAGATGGGTAGATCATGAAGATGCTGAAGGCAAACCAGTCTATACTAGCGTACTGCCTTGGTTTTACGAACATATTTGTAAAAATATAACAAGCGATTTGCGTATTGGTTCCTTTGTGTATGCAATATGTATCATTGCATTTTTTGGCATTCTTTCTTATTACTTAGATAAAAAGAAGATTTACATAAAAGTATAATGAAAGTATAACGGAGTAAAAGTTTTACTTAAAAAGTTTCTCCGCTTTTGCAATGTTTTCTGGCTTACCCACATCCAATAATAATCCATCACTGTGGTCATAAAAACCAATACTATGTTTAGTTGCTATTTGTAAATAAGCATCTATCAGTGAGAATTTACCAGTCAAAGTCAAAGCCTCATAAAAGAAACTATGAATTATTTGAATGCCGCTAAACGCTTTGGCCTCATATGTTTCACTGAAATCCTTCTCAACATTAATTTTTGTATTATTTGCATTAGACCATTTTTCCTCCCCCGTGGTATTATTTCTCCAACCTACTAATTTTTCAGTATTATTAAATAGTAAATTTCTACTTGAAGTTCTATTCGTTACGGCTAATGTAGCAATATACTTTTCATCGCCACTAGATAAAATTTTATCGGCAGCAATTAATTTATCTAGCTCCAAATTAGTTAAGATATCGGCATTCATCACCAACCAAGCTGCTTCCTTATCAAAAAATGATTTAGCAAATAAAACGCCTCCTCCTGTTTCTAACACCTCACTGCTTTCATCAGAAATAAAAACTGTACTCCCCCAGCCTGCATTGGCTTCCACCGCTTCTATAATTTGATTTGAAAAATGATGCACATTCACCACCACTTCATTAATGCCAAACTGCTGTAAGTACTCAATATTTCTTTGTAATAAAGTCTTGCCATTCACTAGCGCCAATGCCTTTGGATGACTATTGGTAAAGGGCTTTAACCTGGTACCTAAACCTGCTGCTAAAATCATTGCGCGCATAAAATAATTATTTAACCCAGTTTTCTTTATTCGTATGTGTTATCACCGTTTTAAGATGATATTTATTTCTTAAATGCCTTGCGGTTTGTTCGGCAGCAAATACACTGCGATGCTGCCCACCTGTGCAACCAAAATTAATTTGCAAAGAAGCAAAGCCTCGATTTAAATAATTTTCCACTGTAATATCAATGGTATCCCAAACACTGTTTAAAAAACCATTCATTTTGGTTCTTTGTTCTAAAAAATCTTGCACAGGTTTATCTAAGCCAGATTGTTTTTTATATTCCTCAACTCTGCCTGGATTTAAAATTCCACGCATGTCAAACACAAAGCCGCCGCCATTTTCAGAAGTATCAACAGGAATTCCTTTTTTATAACTAAAACTATTAATCGTAATAACCAATGGTGTATTTTCATTGGCCTTTGGTGGCGTAAAACGTTGTATCACCTCTTCACTCACCATCCATTTTAAAACAGAAGCAAATACGGGGGTATCCTTATCTAAGGAATAAACTTGTAAAAAGTTTTTTAAATTTTGTAGTCCTAAAGGAATACTAGTTAAAAAATGCGCTTTCCTTTCAAACAACCCTCTAAATCCATAAGCACCTAGTACTTGCAATAACCTCAACAACACAAAACCATGGTATTGTTTTTTGAAATCAGCTACATTTAAGAGTGTTGGAAGTAATTTTTGTAATTCATTAATATAATGATTCAATAATTTTTCTTTCCACTCATTAGAGAGTTCTGCTTTTGCTTGCCACAATAAAGAAGCCACATCATAAGGTAAACCTCCTTGCATACCTCCTTGGAAATCGATAAAAAATACTTCGTTATTTTTTACCATAATATTTCTACTCTGAAAATCGCGGAACATGAAATTATCAAAATGGCTTACTGCTAATTGGTCACTTACTATTTCAAACTCATCTATCAAGGCTTGTTTATCATAGGGATATTGCAAGGTATCCAAGAAATAGTACTTATAATACAATAAATCTGTTAGTATAGAATGTTTGCCGAAATACTTTGAAGTGATACATCTGTTATAATCTAAGCCCTTTGCTCCTTCAATTTGTAATTGCGCAAGTGCTGTTAAGCTTTTTTGAAACAATAAAAATACTGCTTCTGTTTTGCCTTCTTTTTCCAATACATCTAACAAGGAAATAGTTCCAACGTCTTCTTGCAGATAAACAGTTTGCTGTTCATTCACTGCCAATACTTTTGGAACAGGCATTCCCTTTTCATTAAAATGATGGGCAAAATAGATAAAGGTTTGATTCTCCTTACAATTCAAATTATAGGTAGCTATCCAGGATTGATTTCCTAAAATTATTCTGAAATACATCCGATCTCCTCCACTTTGGGGAATTTTTTGAATTGACTCCCATGGTTCGGCAACTATAGTATTAAATAGATTCTCAATATGTTGTAAAATAAGCTCCATGGAGTAGTTAGCTGCTGTTTTATGTGCAATAAAAGTAATTAATTATAATGTATAAATCATAAAACGTGAAAAAGTAGTAAATTGTTATCAAATCAAATACATTATGCGAACTAAATCAACCCCCCTTTTCCTTGCGATAGCTTTACTTTTATCTTTTAATGTTTTTGCGCAGAAAGAAACAATAAAAGGTTGGGTACGTGATGCAAAAGGAAACGCTTTAGAAGGCGTTACCATAAAAGTAGCTAATTCAAAAGTAGTTGCTACATCCAATAAAACTGGAGCATATACCATTAACGCAAATCCAAATGATGTTTTGGAATTTAGCTTCATTGGATTTGAAACAAAAAAACAAATTGCAGTTGGCAATAATATCAATATTGTCTTAACTACTAGTACTTCAGATTTACAAGATATTATATTAGTAGGTAGCAGGGGTGCTGGTCGTGTTAAAACAGAATCACCCGTTCCTGTGGATGTTATTAAATTAACAGATGTTGGATTGAACACAGCAAGAATGGATTTAACTTCTACTTTAAACTTTGCTGCTCCTTCTTTTAACTATAATAAACAATCAGGTGCTGATGGTGCTGATCACGTTGATATTGGAACCTTAAGAGGCTTAGGCCCTGATCAAACCTTGGTATTGATTAACGGGAAACGTAGACATAGTACTGCTTTAGTAGGTTTGTTTGGAACAAGAGGACGTGGTGGTTCGGGTGTAGATTTAAATGGATTCCCTATGTCCGCAGTAGATAGAATTGAAATATTAAGAGACGGAGCCTCTGCACAATATGGTTCTGATGCGATTGCAGGTGTAATGAATATTGTACTAAGAAAAAATACCAATGAGTGGAATGTAACCACTGGTCTTGGGGGCTATTATGATAAAAAATTCAATACGTATCAATTTAAAGATAATAAGGATTATTTAACCTCTAACCCAATTGATGGTGTTACTAAATCAATTTCTGCCAATAGAGGATTTGATCTTGGAAAGAAAGGGGGCTTTATCAATTTATCTTTTGACTTATTAGATCAAGGAAAAACTTTCCGTCAAGCTGCTTCTTCTGATATCAAAGACAAAGATGGTTTGCCTACAAATACATGGAGACAAGGTTTTGGTGATGCTTCAATGAGTTCAATTGGAACTATGTTTAATATGGAAGTGCCTCTTGGGGATGATATTAAATTTTATGCATTTGGAAGTTTTAATTCAAAAAAATCTGATGCATACGCCTATACGCGAAATTGGTCTGCAAGACCCACTCGATTCCCCATAAAGGCAGATGGATCTTTAATATTTGTACCTAGCATTATGTTTGCTTCAGGCTCTGGTGATACAAGTTATAACCCTCATATTCAAGCAAATATTCAAGATATATCCATGGTGACTGGTTTTTCTAAAACAAGTAAAAATGGATGGGATTGGGATTTGAGCAATTCTTTTGGAAATAATAATTTTCATTACTTTGGACATGGTACATTTAATGCCTCCAATATTGGCAATATCACCCAAACACATTTTGATGATGGCGGATTTAATTTTTTACAAAATACATCCAATTTAGATATAGCTAAGCAATTTGGAAAAGTGAATGAAGGTGGTATTAAAGTAGCCTACGGTGGTGAATTAAGATTTGAAGAGTATAGTATTTTTAAAGGAGAGATAAACTCCTATAAAGCCTTTATCACTCCTGGATTAGAACAAGCACCAGGTGCGCAAGGTTTTCCAGGCTTTAGCCCCGATGATAAAATAAAAGCAAATCGTTTTGTAACAGGTGCCTATGCAGATTTAGAATATACTCCTTCTGAAATGTTTTTAATTACGGGTGCCGTTAGAGCAGAAAATTATTCTGATTTTGGTTCCGTTGCAACCTTTAAAACTTCTGCTCGTTTAAAATTGAGTAATAATTTTAATCTTAGAGGTTCCTTTAGCACAGGCTATCGAGCACCTTCTTTACAACAGAAATATTTTAGCAACACCCTTACTTCTTTTTCAAACGGTGGTCTAGTTCAATCTAGAATTGCACGTAACGACGATGAAATTAGCAAATTGGCAGGTATCCCTTCTTTAAAACAAGAAACTTCCACCAATATGAGCTTAGGCTTTTCTTGGAAACCAGCTAAGGGTTTAACGTTGACTGTTGACGGTTATTCAATTAAAATGAAAGATAGAGTTGTATTGTCCGGATTATTTAGTGCCAGTGACGAATCGCTTCCAACTGCGCTAACTACTAAATTAAATACGATGGGCGTTTCTACTGCTCAATTTTTTGCTAACGCTGTAAACACTACCAATACAGGTATTGATTTTGTTGCCGATTATCAAAAGAAAATTTCTGCTACAGAAAGATTTAAATTTTTATTGGTAGCAAACGTTCAAAACATTACTATTGATGAAATAAATGTGCCTGCTGCATTAAGCACCACCGAGTATAATGCAAATACATTTTTTAATGACAGAGAAAAATATTTCTTAAAAGCTTCTGCGCCTAAATCTAAATACTCAATGAGTTTTGATTACACTAAAAATAAAGTAAGTATTGGCACTCGTGTTACCTACTTTGGTGCTCTTGCATTAACTGGTTTTGGATATAATGGCGATGGAATTAATCCGGAGGTTCCTTCAGACCTTGATGAGAATGTAATGCTTCCAGAGGTATTTAATTATAGTGGTAAATTTGCAACCGACTTGTATTTGAATGTACAGTTGAACAAAAAGACATCTTGGATTTTAGGCGCCGATAATATTTTTAATGTGCACCCCGACTTTGCAGTCAATCCTCTAGCTAAAGGATGGGCTGGCGACAATGAAACCGGTGGACCATGGGATGGAGTTCAAATGGGCTACAATGGTTTGAGATTGTTTAGCAAATTGGTCTTCAAGTTTTAATTACCATTTTTTTAAATAACTTTAAAGCCTTCTCGTTCACTCGGGAAGGCTTTTTTATTTAATAATATTCGTAAATAAATAGCTTTATTTACTTTTAAATTTTAGATAAAAAACAATAATACTTTTTCGTGGCGAACATTGTGAGCGAAGCGATCTGAGCGCATAGAAAAAGGGATTTTGTGTTTTATACAATGGACAGCTATTTATTTGCAACGTGGAACTTATAAAAAAATTAAACCGAACAATATGAAAAAAATAATTACAACTTGGGCCATTCTATTATTGACAATAATAAGCGCATCTGCGCAAAATGGCATTGTGGTTTTTCAAACAGATTTTGGCACTAAAGACGGTGCCGTGTCGGCCATGAAAGGAGTAGCGAGTTCAGTGGATGTTAATTTAAAATTATACGATCTTACCCATGATATACCCGCATACAATATTTGGGAAGCCGCTTACCGATTAGATCAAACAGTCGCTTATTGGCCAGCAGGTACCGTGTTTGTTTCCGTAGTGGATCCAGGCGTAGGTACCCAAAGAAAGTCGGTGGTGGTTAAAACTAAATCGGGTCATTATATTGTTACCCCAGACAATGGCACCCTTACTTTAATAGCTACTTCTTTAGGCATTGATTCGGTGAGAGAAATTGATGAAGTCATTAATAGGAGAAAAAACTCAGGTGCTTCTTATACTTTTCATGGAAGAGATGTATATGCGTATACCGCTGCTCGCATAGCTTCTCATAAAATTAGTTATGAGCAAGTAGGAAAAATAAGTACGGATCCTATTACTTCTTTACCATTTCAAAAAGCACAATTAGTGGGTGAAAAATTAATGGGCACTATTGATATCCTAGATATTCAATATGGAAATATTTGGACCAATATTAATCAAGAGAATTGGAAAAAATTGAATAGCCTTGTGCATGCTAAAAATGAATTACAAGTTCAAATTTTTCATGCTAATAAATTAATCTACACAGGCAGCATGCCTTTTGAAAATACTTTTGGAGGCGTAGCTATTGGTAAACCTTTGGCTTATTTAAATAGTTTAATGAATATTTCTTTTGCTTTAAATCAAGGTAACTTTTCTGAGAAGTACCATGTAAAGGCTGGAAGCAGTTGGACGGTAGCCATTCAATGGACAAAATAATTAACCACTCCTACGCTGATAAAAAATTAGCTAGCAAACTATGAAAATGGTGTGTGCCCTGCTCACGTAGTGTAGCATATCTCCCATAATGATAAAAGCGAGATCGAATACCCTCTTGTACATGCTGCACGATTTCTTCATCTTCTTGCTCCACGGTGTCCAGCCCTGCTCCTGCACCCATGCCTAATTTAGTAGCGTCAAATACAAAACTTAAAAAACTTACTTTGGTATTGCCTGCATCTATCGGAGTAATCACATTGACCGACAAACCCCATGGATAAAAATTGAACATCATATTAGGGAATACCCAAAAATAATACGCTGCAATTTTTTTGCCTTCATCCATATGCCCTTTGGGAATATCAAAACAGTGTTCGTTATTTTTTGCGATACCTAATTGTAAACTGGCATAAGGAAACAACTCCGTAGAATAATCTTTAAAATCTAAGAAGGCATTGAGACCTGGATGCACAAAAGGAATATGAAATCCTTCTAAGTAATTTTCACAATATAATGCCCAATTGGATCTAATATAATAATCATTAGATCTTGCCGCATCAAATACCAATTCATCTATCGGCAACCAGCCTATCCGCTTTTGCATTTCTTGAAAAAATAATTCCGAACCCATCCCCTTTTTTAACTGCGTAAATAATAATGGGCCCCACTTAAATAGGGGCAACTGATGCAAATGATTATTTTCTGGAATAAAATTTTCAACAGCAGTAAACTCTGGCATCGAAATAAATTTACCATCTAAATGAAAAGCTCTTCCATGGTATTTACAACGCAAATGCTTTTGCGCAGCACAAGGTTCATACACCATCAAATTACCGCGATGAGTACATACATTAGACAAACAATGTACTTGCTCATTGCTGTCCTTAGTAAGCAGTAAAGGCTCATCGATATAATTTTCTAATAATTTAAACGGATGCGCATCTCCTACTTTAGCTACCATTCCAATATGCCCCACATACTGCCAACTGGGTGCAAATATTTTTTCTTTGGAGGCTTCTAAGCATTTAGGGTCTAGGTAAAAACTGGTATCGATGGTTTTTGCCCTTCCAATAATAGGATCTATAAAAAATTTATGCATGCTACCGTTGTTTCGGGCCCAATATACACCAACCCAATTGATAAAGTCCTGATTTTAAACCGCCTATAAAAAATAGTCTACCCCAAGCAGCGTATAAATACTTTAAAAAAGGGGTATAAATTAATCATTAAAATACTAAATTATTTAGTTAATATTGCTAATAAATTTAGTTTTATGTCATTTATAGATAGAGACCCAGGAGAAGGAATAGCTACACAGCAGATTAATAAGAACTACCAGTCTAGCCAAATTGTACAGGCCAATGCCACCGGTTTTGGCGCGGCTTCCGACGATTTTATGGAAAGAGGTATTGATTTGAACGAACAACTCATTCGTAACAAACCCGCTACTTTTTTCTTTCGGGTGAACAGCGATGCCATGTTGGGTGCGGGCATTCACATTGGCGATATTTTAATTGTAGACAGAAGTTTGCCTGCTAGTTCAGGCAAAGTAGTGGTAGCCGTTTTAAATGGTGAATTTTTAGTACGCCGTTTACAAATACAAGAACACAGCATTAGTTTGGTTCCCGAAAATAAAAGATATGGCACTAT
>CANHOY010000021.1 GCA_947462495.1 Bacteroidota bacterium | reverse complement strand
TCAATGGTAGGCCCATCCATGGTTTCAGCATGAATTTCGGGTTGCATGCTAAAGCCAGTACTAAACATTTCAGGTAAAACAATAATTTCAGTGTAGGACTCAATACCCATAATTTTCTGTTCCAAATGGGTAAGGTTAGCTCCCTTATCTTCCCAAAACAGATTAGTTTGTATGATTGAAAAACTGAGTGTTGACAAAGCTTTATAATTTTAGTACTATCCTAAAGGTACAATATTCAAATAAAATTCTTACTTCTTGTTTAATTGCTGCAAAATGGGCATAATGAGTGCGGATTCAAAGCCACGTTGATTTAAAAAGGAATTGGTTTTTGCCATTCGGCTCATTCCCCTTTCCCCTTTTAAGGAATTCCATTTTTTGGTAGCCAATGTCAATAGTGTTTTTTTATAAGCCGTCTCTTCAATACTATTTAATGCTTTTTTTATATTAGCGGGGCTGACTCTTTTTTGTTGTAAAGCGTATTTTATTTTTTGCTTCCCCCATGATTTTATTCTAAAATGTCCCCCTGCAAAACTTTCGGCAAAACGAGCCTCATTTAAAAAATTATCTGAGATTAAATCTGAAATGATTTCCTCTACTTCGGGGGTAGTCATACCGAACTCATATAATTTATCTCGGACCTCTTGTTGAGCCCTTTCTTGGTAGGCACAATAATGCCGAATCCTTTGTATAGCCTGCTCTTTACCTATTCTAATTTTTTGCATTTTGTCGATAAGAATGTCAATAAGAAATGCTAAAATAGCTTTTTAATCTTAAGATTTTGCATTAGTTTCGTTAGTGTTATTAAGGTTAAATTATACGACCCAAGCAACTGTTTTATAATGCCTAAGTTGGCCGATTTAACCCCTAAAAATAAAACCACTGAGTATTATGAAATTTATAGTTTCTTCCTCTTCACTTTTAAAACACCTTCAACAAATTTCTGGTGTTATTAATACGAATACTGTTTTACCTATTTTAGAAGATTTTTTATTCGAAATAGAAGATAAAAAATTAAATATCGTAGCTACCGATTTAGAAACGGTTATGCGTGTACAAATGGATGTAGAAAGCAAAGCCAATGGCCGTGTTTGTATTCCAGCTAAAATATTAATAGACTCTTTAAAAAATATAGCCGATCAGCCACTTACTTTTAATATTGATAAAAATTATGCGGTAGAAATTACTAGCGATAATGGAAAATATAAAGTGATGGGCGAAAATCCTGACAATTTTCCAAAAGAACCTACAGCTGATGATACCACTGGTTTTAATATGACCAGCACTGGTCTATTAACTGCCATTAATAAAACTTTATTTGCAGTAAGTGGTGATGATTTACGTCCAGCGATGACAGGGGTATTTTTTGAATTATCAAAAGACGGTGTACAATTTGTAGCTACAGATGCGCATCGTTTGGTGAGGTATAAAAGAACAGATACCAAAGCGAAACAAAATGCTTCTTTCATTGTTCCTAAAAAACCATTGAACTTATTAAAAAATGCATTACCGGATAATGAAGATCCTATTACCATTAGTTTTAATAGCAATCATTTATTTGTAGATCATGGTTCTACTCAATTAATATGTCGTTTAATTGACGCGCGCTTCCCTGATTATAAAGTAGTTATTCCTGCGGATAATCCTTATCGATTAACTGTTAACAAACATGATTTTCAAAACGCATTGCGTCGTGTGAATGTGTTTAGTAATAAAAGTACCAATCAAGTGGCTTTAAATATTACTGGCAATGAATTACAGATGGCTGCTCAAGACATTGATTTTAGTTTTGAAGGAAATGAACGCATGAGTTGTGAATACAAAGGCGAAGACATTCAAATTGCATTTAATGCAAAATTTTTAATTGAAATGCTAAGTGCTGCCGATACGGATGATGTATTTCTTGAATTGTCAACACCTAGTAAAGCAGGGCTTATTAAACCCTCCGAGCAAGCAGCAGGGGAAGATCTTTTGATGTTGGTGATGCCATTAATGTTAAATAGCTAATTTCCAATAAAAGTAAAGTTTAATTCACTTTGTTTTAAACGAAACCCGATGCTCTAATCAATGGAACATCGGGTTTTTTTATTTACATTTATACCATAATAATATAGTTATGCTTGACCTTATAAAAAATTATTTTGAACAGATCCCAAGTTTGCATAGGGCCTTGTTATTGGCTGGAGGAATTACTTTTTTTTGGCTGCTAGAAATTGCAGCACCCCTATTTAATTTTAACATCAATAAGTTTAAACATGCAGGGCTAAATTTATTTTTTACTTTTACTACCATTGTGGTCAATTTTGTTTTTGCCTTATTCATGGTAAAAGCAAGTTATTGGACAGTGGATCACCAATTTGGATTATTACATATTATTAATTTGTCGCCATGGGTAGAAGCCATTACTGGCTTATTGTTACTTGACTTAATTGGTGCTTATCTAGTACATTTAATTGTACACAGAGTTAAATTTTTATGGAAATTTCATATGGTACACCATGCAGACAAGCATTTAGACACAACTACTGGCAACAGACACCATCCTGGTGAATCTGTTATAAGAGCCGTATTTGCTATTTTAGCAGTATTTGTTTTAGGCACTCCCATGTGGATGGTGATGTTGTACCAAAGTTTAAGCGTGGTACTTACGCAGTTTAATCATTCTAATATTAAAATTCCAAAATGGTTTGACCAAAGCTTTGGCTTCATTATTGTATCACCTAATATGCATAGAATACATCACCACCACAAGCGTCCACAAACCGATAGTAATTATGGCAATATTTTTTCTTTTTGGGATCGATTGTTTGGCACTTACAATTACACACCCATGAGTGAAATCATTTATGGTTTAGATGTAATGGATAATACAAAAGATCAATCATTGGCGTATCAACTAAAAGTTCCTTTTGATAAGTCTATTAAATCTGATTACTAATTCTAATATAAAAAGATACAAACAGAATGAAAAAAGTTGGTGCTTTTATTCCTGCTCGCTATGCAGCTACTAGATTCCCTGCCAAACTAATGCAGCTACTTGGCAATAAAACGGTTATTAGGCATACCTATGATAATACCCTAGCCACCGGTTTATTTGACGAAGTATATGTAGTTACTGATAGCGATATTATTTACAAAGAAATAATTGATAATGGTGGAAAAGCCATTATGAGCAAAAGATTGCATGAAAGCGGAAGCGACCGAATAGCAGAAGCGATAGAAGGTTTAGATATTGATATTGTGGTGAATGTACAAGGAGATGAACCTTTTGTAAAGAAAGAACCACTTGAAAAAGTAATTGCAGTATTTAAAGACGAAAATGTACAAGTGGCATCACTTATGCAAGTGTTGTCCAATGAGGCTTTAATTGCAGACCCTAATTATGTAAAAGTAGCAGTAGATAAAAATTCAAATGCTTTATTTTTTTCAAGAAGTATTATACCTTACCCAAGAAGTACAGATGCCCCCATTACTTATTATGAACATATTGGCGTATATGCTTTTAAAAAACAAGCATTGCTTGATTTTACTTCTTGGCCAATGACGCCCTTAGAAGCCGCCGAAAAAATTGAATGCCTTCGATATTTAGAAAATGGAGTTAGTATAAAAATGGTAGTCACCCATTATATGGGCGTGGAGATAGATACCCCAGAAGATTTAATTAAAGCTGCAAAACTTTTATAATAAAATAAACATGAATAAAGGAAAACTATTTCAGTCAACGATAGTCGCTGCATTGGCTGGATTTATTTTTGGTTTTGATATGGTCGTTATTTCCGGTGCAGATAAACCTATTCAACAATTGTGGCATACCAGTCCACTATTTCATGGATTTTTTATTATGTCAATGGCCTTATGGGGAACCGTTATTGGCTCTGTATTTGCAGGGGCTCCAACAGAAAAATATGGCCGTAAAAAAGTGTTAATCTGGTTGGGCCTAATGTTTATTGCTTCCGCTATTGGGTCTGCTTTGGCTCAAGATCCATATACATTTTCTTTTTTTAGATTGATTGGAGGCATTGCTATTGGAATTTCCTCCGTAGCAGCACCCACTTATATTTCTGAAATTTCAAATAAGGGGAATCGCGGTAAATTGGTGGGCATGTATCAATTCAATATTGTTTTTGGAATTTTAGTGGCGTATTTATCTAATTACTTTTTAGCAGGCTTTGGCGGCGTGAATGATTGGCGTTGGATGTTAGCCGTTTTACTAATTCCTGCTGGTATTTATACATTGATGACATTAGGTTTACCAGAAAGTCCAAGGTGGCTGTTTTCGATTAAAAATGATGAAGCGGGTGCAAGAAAAACCTTAGAAGAAGTAGGGGTTGAAAATATTGAGCAAACAATACAAGAAATTAAAATTGCCAACGAACAAGAAAAAACACAGGGAGGCTTGCAATTATTTACGAAAAATCATACTAAAATTATTTCCTTGGCTTTTTTTGTTGCTTTTTTTAATCAAGCATCGGGCATTAATTTTCTTTTGTATTATGCACCACGAATTTTAGAGGAAGCGGGTTTTGCAAAAAATAATTCTTTATTAAGCTCTATATCACTAGGGTTAATGAATTTAATTTTCACTTTTGTTGGTCTATGGCTCATTGACCGCATTGGCCGTAAAACCTTATTAATTATTGGTTCTTTTGGCTACATTATAAGTTTATCCATGGTGGCCTATGGATTTATCAATCACAGTGCCCCCGAGTTTATGCTCACCTTCTTATTGTTATTTATTGCTTCACATGCTATTGGGCAAGGTGCAGTAATATGGGTATTGATATCTGAAATATTTCCTACTCCAATTCGTGCTAAGGGGCAAGCCTTTGGTGCAAGCATACATTGGATTTTTGCTGCATTAATTACGTTGATTACTCCTGTATTTTTAGACAGCGAGCACGGAATTTTTAAAGACAATCCATGGCCCATATTTGCTTTCTTTTGTGTTATGATGGCTTTACAATTAGTTTGGATATTTCTCAAAGTGCCAGAAACCAAAGGGGTATCACTAGAGGAGTTACAAAAAAAACTAGTTCAATAAAATAACCAATACTATAAAAGTCATGAAAAATATTTTTAACATAAAAACGATTACAAAGAATATTTTTATTTTTTGTTTGTTTTATATTCTTTCTGTTTTTGTACTACAGAATAAATTAATAGCGCAAGAAAAATTATATCAAGAACTATACCGTCCCCAATATCATTTTAGCCCTAAAACAAATTGGACCAACGATCCCAATGGATTAGTCTATGTTAAAGGGGTGTATCATCTATTTTATCAATATAATCCATTCGAAAATGTTTGGGGCCATATGACCTGGGGTCACGCCACCAGCAAAGATTTACTTCATTGGGATCATCAGCCCATTGCAATACCAGAAGAAAAGGATACGATGATATTTTCTGGTACTTGTGTTTACGATCAGAATAATTCAAGCGGATTAGGTACCAAAGAAAAACCACCCATGGTAGCCATTTATACAGGCCACATTAAAGATGTTAATCAATCTCAACATGTTGCATTTAGTATTGATGAAGGTAAAACATGGACGAAATATAATAAGAATCCAATTTTAGATTTAGGCAAAAAAGATTTTAGAGATCCAAAAGTGTTTTGGTATGCCCCCAAAAAATACTGGGTGATGTGCGTTAATTTACCACTAGAACATCAAGTACAATTTTATGCTAGTACTAATTTATTAAACTGGAAGTTTTTAAGTGATTTTGGTCCAAAAGGCGATACCACAGGCGTTTGGGAATGCCCCGATTTGGTACAAATTCCAGTTCTTAATTCAACCAATAAAAAATGGGTATTGCAGGTTTCCATGAGTGAAAAAATGCAATACTTTATGGGTGAATTTAATGGGGTAAATTTTATCTTAGACAGCAATCAAAAAACAATACTCAGACCTGATGCGGGGCCAGATTATTATGCTGGTATTTCTTATGGTCAATTGCCTGCTAATCATCTTCCAACGACTATAGCTTGGGCAAACAATTGGAGATACGCTGGGAATATTCCCACCAGCCCTTGGAAAGGCGCTATGACATTGCCTAGAAATTTATGGGCAGAAAATAATAAAGGGGTTTGGCATTTAATTCAAAGACCCATTACTAATTTAAATAGTTTACGAAAAAAATTAGCCTATCAAAAAATAGCTACAGAGGCCAAAGATCAAACTATATCTTTAGAGGCTTTAGGTATTAATGCAGATGTATATGAATGTAATTTTGAATTAAGTAGTTCAAGTACAGAAACTGTGGGCATTAGCGTACTCAATGATAAATTTAGAGGGGTAGAAATTGGCTATGAACCTAGCCTTAAAAAAGTGTTTATCAATCGTACTAAAACAAATTCTTTTTCTCAAAAAGAATTTGCTGATATACGTTATTTTACTGCACCCATCAATGCGGCAACGGATAAAATTAAATTTAAGGTATTGGTAGACAATAGTATCATTGAAGTGTTTGTAAATGATGGAGAATCTGTATTTACGGTTCAAGCCTTTCCAGTACACAGTGACAAAAACATTAAAATACTTAACACGACATCACAGGGTTCAGTAAAAAATTTACAAATTTATCCGCTACAATCTATTTGGTAATAGCTAACTTTGTTAAACTAATAGTATTAAATAATTAATTGAAAATATATGCAATTTCGCAATTTTAAAATGGTCGACTATGTTGTTTATGGTCGTGGTTCTTTTAATCAAGTAGATGAAATTATTGCACCCCATCGTAAAGGGAATTTTCCAATGATATTTTTTTTAGATCATTTTTTTATTGGCAAACCTCTGGCAAGTAGAATTCCATTAAGAGGAAAGGATAAAATTGTTTATGTAGATGTTACCCATGAGCCTAAAACAAAACAAGTGGATGCCTTAGCTGCCGAACTAAAAGCCGAGTTTGGGGAAGTGAGTGGTATTATTGGTATTGGCGGAGGATCTACCTTAGATTTAACGAAAGCAGTTGCATTAATGATGACCAATCCAGGGTCTTCTGCAGATTACCAAGGCTGGGACTTAGTAAAATTACCTGGTGTATATAAAGTGGGCATACCTACCTTAAGTGGTACAGGCGCCGAAGTTAGCCGAACTACAGTACTCACAGGGCCAACGCGTAAATTAGGCATGAACTCCGATTTTACTCCATTTAATCAAATTGTATTGGATCCTGAATTAACTAAAAATGTACCGGCCAATCAGCGTTTTTATACAGGCATGGATTGTTATATACATTGCATTGAAAGTTTAGAAGGAACTTTTTTGAATGAGTTTAGTAAAAGTTATGGTGAAAAAGCCTTGGACTTGTGTCAAAAAATATTTGTGCATAAAGACAAATGGGATGAAGAAAGCGATGAACAGTTAATGATGGCTTCCTTTGCTGGAGGTATGAGTATAGCTTATAGCCAAGTGGGTGTGGCACATGCCGTAAGCTATGGCCTGAGTTATTTATTAGGCACCAAACATGGAATAGGTAACTGTATTGTCATGAATCATTTAGAAGAATATTATCCTTCAGGAGTAAAGGAATTTAAATATATGGTGGAGAAAAATAAAATTGAAATTCCTACTGGTATATGTTCTAATTTAACCGAGGATCAATTTGATACGATGATTAATGTTTCATTAGGTATGAAACCTTTATGGGAAAATGCGCTAGGTCCTAATTGGGAAAGCATTATTACTAAAGAAAAATTGCGTGAACTTTACGGGAAGTTGTAACTATTTCTTAATTTTTTGAATAAATCATACGAGGTTCAATATTTCTTTATTTTCTAAAAAGAAATATAACTATTTCGAAAAATTAATTATTTTTTGAATAAATCATAAGAGGTTCAATATTTATTTCTTTATTTTCTAAAAAGAAATAAATATAACCACTACTCAGCTTCTGCGACTACTTCTTTTACTTCAGGAATCATGCGTTTCATCATTCCTTCAATACCGGCTTTTAAAGTAACCATACTAGAAGGGCATCCGCTGCAAGAACCTTGCAACATTAAATTAACGATGCCGTCATTATAACTTTTAAATTGTATAGCACCACCATCCATTTCAACTGCGGGCTTAACATAATTTTCTAATAATTCTTTTACACGTTTTACTACATCATCGTCATCGGCATGAACGGTATTAGTGGCTTCTTGTTTTATTTTTGCAACTTCTTCTTCATTTACTACGACACCGCCTGCCTCTAAATATTCTTTCAAAAAAGTTTTAATGGTAGGAATTACATCTTGCCAATCTTCATTTTCAGTGGCCTTGGTGAGTGTAATAAAATTGCTTGCTATAAAAACACTTCTAATAAAGGGGAAGCTAAATAATTCTTTTGCCAAAGGAGAGGCGATGGCTAAACTTTCATCAGCTATATCAATACTCTTTCCAGGATACAATAGTTTGTTGGCTACAAACTTCATTGTTTCTGGGTTAGGGGTCATTTCAGTATAAATGCTTACAATGGTATTGCCTGTGGTAATCATAGTTTCTCTTTTTGGTAGAATTGAAAACAAAATTAATCAAAAAGCTTAGGTTGTAACCTGCTTTGGGCTAGTTAATGCTTTATTTTTCCGATATCGAAAGAAGATTATGGGACAATGCTCAATTTGGCATAGTTCAGCATGATCTTTTTCTCTCCATTTTTGTCAAAAAGAATCACTGCTATGGGATTATGAGCAGACCCTTCAATTTCTTTGATAACGCCAAATCCAAATTTTTGATGCTCAATTTTAAAGCCAGCTTCTAAGGCAGAAGGATCACATGGAGTAAAATTAGCCGACGGGATATGATTTTTATTGAGGGTATGGGGCGCCACTACAGGTAAATAGCTAGGCTTGGACCCCTCTGTTTTTTTACTTGTTGTTTTCTCTGGATCATTCCAACTTTTATTATTACCGCCGTGCATTCTATCGTAAGCAGATCCCCAACCTGAACTTTGGTTGCGAGCGCCGCCACCTGAACTTGTTTTGTCAATTTGATCTTCAGGCATTTCATCTATAAATCGGCTTGGATCGTTTTGAACCAGTTGCCCATATCGATAACGGGTGTTGGCGTAAGTAAGCCATAAATGTTTTTTAGCCCTTGTTACAGCAACATAAAACAATCTTCTTTCTTCTTCCAATTCCTCACGCGTATTTACACTCATGCCACTTGGGAATAAAGATTCTTCCAAGCCTACTAAAAATACACAAGCAAATTCTAATCCTTTTGCTGCGTGAACGGTCATTAATTTTACTGTATCCTCATTGCCTGAATCATTATCTGCATCGGTAATTAAAGTAATTTGTTGTAAGTAAGCGCCTAAACTAATATCACCTAATTCTCCATCTTCATTGCTAGGGCTTTCTGTCCACTCTTTGATAGAGTTTAATAATTCTTGAATGTTTTCGTACCGTGCTAATCCTTCTGTTGATTTATCTGTGAATAATTCTTTAACGATGTTAGTATGTTTGCCTACTTGTACCGCTACATCATAGGCATTGTGCTTAGTCAATTGATTTTGAAAATACTTAATCATGGTAACAAATTCTTCAATAGCCGTAAGGGTTCCCGCTTTAAATCCAAAACCTTTTGCTTTTTCTAACACCTCAAAAAAAGTAATATTTTGCTCTCCTGCAATAACCAAACACTTTTCCATTGTAGTTTTGCCTATGCCACGTGCGGGATAATTAATAATTCTTTTTAAACCTTCCTCATCTTTGGTATTGACAATAATGCGCAAATAAGCGATATAATCTTTTATTTCTTTTCTTTGATAAAAACTAAGCCCCCCATAAATTTTATAGGCAATACCTGTTCTTCTTAAGCTTTCCTCAAAGGATCTACTTTGTGCATTGGTTCGATATAAAATGGCGAAGTCTTTATTGTAAAAATGATTTCTTAATTTATTTTCTTGAATAGCGTCGGCAATAAACTTTCCTTCATCATTGTCCGTCATGGTCCGAACTAATTTTATTTTATCTCCAGCCTCATTTTCAGTCCATAATTCTTTTGGAATTTGTCCTATATTATTTTTGATGACATGATTGGCAACACCAATGATGGATTGGCTGCTTCTGTAATTTTGCTCGAGCTTCACTAGCTTTACATCGTCGTAATCTTTTTGAAACTGTAAAATATTTTCAATGGTAGCGCCACGGAAACTATAAATACTTTGCGCATCATCACCTACCACACATAAATTTTCATGCACGGCGGCGAGTAATTTTGCAATTTGATATTGAACGGGATTGGTATCCTGATACTCATCAATTAATATGTATTTAAACTTATGTTGGTATTTATGCAATACCTCTGGGAAGTTGTTTAATAGCTCATGCATTTTAAATAATAAGTCGTCAAAATCCATGGCGCCATTTTTAAAACACCTTGCTGCATAGCTTGCATAAATTTCTGCAATGGCCGGTCGATTAGATCTTGCATCTTCTTGTTTCAAAAAAGTATCTAATGCATATTCTGAGGGGCCTACTAATGCATTCTTTGCAGCAGAAATTCGGTTATGTACAATATTGGGCTTGTATAATTTATCATCTAAGCCCATATCGTTGACTACTGCTTTAATCACCGATCTGGAGTCGTCGGTATCATAAATGGTAAAGCTTTTAGGATAACCCAATTTATCTCCTTCCGCTCTTAATATTCTAGCAAATACACTGTGGAATGTACCAATGTACAAATTGCGTGCGTCTGTATTACCAAGTGCTTTTTCTACACGCTCTTTCATTTCAGCAGCAGCCTTATTGGTAAAAGTAAGTGCCAATATATTAAATGCATCTACTCCACTATGCATCAAATGAGCGATACGGGTGGTTAATACTTTTGTTTTTCCACTACCGGCCCCTGCTATAATCATCAAGGGTCCCTTCAGATGTAATACAGCTTCTTTTTGTTTTTCATTTAACCCATCTAAATACGCTTCTTGCATAGGGCGAAGATACACTCCAAATGCTTGATTATAATTGCTGGTGGAAAACTATAAGACGAAAAAATAAAAATTATTTAAATAAAAAGCCCCCCGAAAATTCGAGGGGCTTTTTAAAATAGGTAAAAACTATTTTAAAATCTATAGTTTAATTGCACCAACTACTTTTTTTCAAGTAATTGAAAGAACTGATCTAATTGAGGAAGAATAACAATTCTTGTTCTACGATTAGCGGCTCTGTTTTCAGGTGTATTATTTTCTGTTAAAGGAATGTACTCGCTTCTTCCAGCTGCAGTCATACGCTTAGGATCAATACCATAAGTTTCTTGTAAGATGCGAACAATAGTAGTGGCACGCTTCACACTTAAATCCCAGTTGTCTTCCATTAGGTTGCCTGAACTAATAATTTGCTTAGAATCTGTATGGCCTTCTACCATAAATTCAATATTTGGTTGTGCAGCCAATACCTTAGCCACTTTTCCTAATACTACTTTAGCTTTATCTGTTATACTAAAGCTGCCACTTTTAAATAATAATTTATCTGAAATATCTACATAAACTACTCCCTTATCTACTTTTACATTGATGTCTCCATCATTCAAATCCCCAATGGCTCCTTTCAAGTTCATTACCAAATTCATATTGATAGAATCTTTACGGGCCATAGAGCTTTGTAAGCCTTGAATATATAAATCCTTAGCTCCAATATTATCTAATGATTTTTTTATACTTTCAGCTTGAGCGCCTGTTACAACAGACATATCTTTCAATTGACTTAAAACCACATTGTTATTTGATTTTAAAAAATCAACTTGTTTGTTTAAATCATCAATAGTTGATTGTAATGACTTTGTTTTATCGTTTGCTTTTTCTGCATCTGACTTACTTTTTGTAATAGCATCTTGCGCATCACGATACTTTCCTTGTAATTCTGCATAAGCACCATTTAATTGTCCAAATTTAGTTTCTGCTTCTTGTAATTTTTTAGGACTTACGCAAGAATAAGCACCTAAGCTAATAACAGCAAGTGCTAAAAAAATTTTACTTTTCATTTTTTATCTTTTTATTTTATATTAAACATCACTAGTTAGCCGTAAAAATACAAATATTGATCAAAAGGTTAAACAATATTTTGTTAAAACACCCTAGTTTTCTATGTCTTCGGTAATCCCTAAATTAGGTATATATCCTTGAAAATCCTTAAAAAACTGGACAATTTTATACTTATCTGCCTTTTCGTCGTCAGAAACAAAAAAGGGTTCAGCAAAAACCACTTTGCGACTTTTAAAATCAAGACCCACCATCACTATAGGAACATTGGCATTTTTGGCTATATGATAAAAGCCTGACCGAAGCTTGGTCACTTTTTTACGGGTGCCTTCTGGAGATAAAGCTAAATGAAAACGAATTTTTTTATTAAAAAGAGCTACCACTTGGTCCACCATATTGTGCTGCTGCTGCCGGTCCACCGGATAGGCACCCAAATACCTCATTAACCATCCAAGTGGAGGCCAAAAAAGCTCACTTTTCCCTAAAAAATGAACAAATTCAAAATGCATTTTTTTACGAATACCTAATCCTACAAAAAAATCAAAACTATGCGTATGCGGTGCTACTATAATAATGGACTTAGGTAATTCAAAATGAAATTTTCCTTCAATTTTCCAACCTCGAATATTAAATAACCACCAAGCAAGTAATTGTTGCATAAATAATTAAACTAAAGTTAATGAAAAATTTCAATTTTTAATTAATGATCTGCATCACTTATTATGCTTTTCAATTAACCCAGCATTCAATAAGGGGTCTACTTTTTCAGCAATAATTGGAATTAATTCTATTTTAGGTAAGGGCTCTTTATTTACATTTTTTTCATACCACTTATCATAGTACTTTAATAAAATAAAAAAGGCCTCTTTGAATTCTCCTTCTATAATATGATTGATAGCGGTTTTGGTTTCTAGCCCACCCAATCTTTTTTGAATTCTTAAAGTAGCATTCATTAAACTTTGTTTGTCAAATTTTCCATACCCTTCTAAAATAAAATTAAGCCTTTCTTCAAATGGTATGGTTAAAAAATAACAAGTACTATTTCTCATTAATTGAAATAAAGGGGTTGGGATTAAAACGGTTCCAATTCTTTGGCTTTCATCTTCGATCCAAATAGGCCCTTTATTTTTATTTTGTTCAAGAAGAGAATGGGCTAAACTGTTTTCAAACATTTCTTGAGAGGGTTGAATGGCTTGTCCAATGGCTCCATAAGCAGATCCTTTATGATGTGCCAAGCCCTCTAAATCAATAACGCTATATTTTCTTTTTTGTAATTCTTGTAAAATTTCTGTCTTACCTGATCCCGTATAACCACCTAATACCTTACATGAATAAGGAATATTAAATTGCGCTAATACCCAATTTCTATAAGCTTTATAACCACCAGTAAGTTGTATCACTTTATACCCATATACATCTAATAACCAGGCTACTGCTGCACTGCGCATACCGCCTCTCCAACAATGAATATAAATGGTTGGCTTGGCTGAAGCATTGTTTTTTTGTTTTTCACTCATCCAAGATTCTACCGTTTCAATCATACCTAGCATCTTATTTCCAAAAAGAGGCAGCCCTGCTTTAATAGCCGCTTCCCTGCTTTGCTTTTTATAAGTAGTACCAATAATAGCACGCTCTTCGTTGGAAAATAAAGGAAGATTTTGAGCAGTAGGTATATGTGCATGATCAAATTCTGCTGGGCTTCTTACATCAATAATGATGCCTGTAGCTGGTTGATTGATAAAATCCGCGATATTAATTTTTTGTACAGCCATATCTATAAAGTTAATCGCTTTATCTCAGTTTCAAGCGCATCCATTGAAAATGCTGAAAAGGGAGGCTGTTTAAAATTAAATCGACTCGCCTCCTCTAAGGCCATTTTTAAATTAAAATTTTCTTGATTATAGCAAAGTGCCCAATTTTTTCCTTGCCATAATTTTCCCAAATACATTTGTTCTGTTTGACCTGGCGTAGGAATAAAAATTAATTTTTTCTCAAAGGGGATCAATTCCATCAGTGTGGTATACCCTCCTCTACAAATAATGTATTCAGCATTTTGTATTTCTTTTGCTAATTCAGGCGCTGCTAAATGCGGATAAATGATAGATCGATCAGTTTGTTGATAAGCTTCCTTATTATTAGGTGTCCCTGCAATAAGCACAAAAGGCAGCTTTAATTCATTGCCGGTTTTCCATAATAAATTTTCTAATAAAGTTCTTTGCGGCTCAGGCCCCGACACAATCCCTAAAAAAATGTTGGTATGATTGGTTGTAATTGCTTTATTGTTAGTTGCTTCTATTAATCTAGATAAACAACCCATATACCATATAGGAATGGACGGCTTATGAGGAGGATTTGATAAAATGCCTGATAAATTATCGTGACCGGCGATATCTGGGATCCAACATGCAGTAAATCTAGTTAACCATGCATAAACTAATTTTTGAAACCATCTCGTTGCCCAAGTAAAATGCAGTTGTAAATTTAACTGATGGGTAATAAATACAGAAGGCACTTGCTGATGATAAAAACCAAAACGATTGTCCGAAATAATTATATCAAATTGATATTGCTGCTGCGCTTTCTTTAGCCAGTGGTATTCATAAATAATACTATAAATAATTTTAGGAAGCTGAAATAATAAAACAATAGGTAGTATAAATCCCCATTTTGCATATTTTATTCGGTAGCCGCGTAAGTTTAAAAAAGTGGCCGACGGGATAGCTTCTTTTAAAATCACTTCATGATACCCTTCTGTTGCAATAAATATATGGTATCCTAATTTTTCGAATGTTTTAATGAGTGAAATACACCTTGTGGCGTGTCCCAAACCCCAATCAATGGGTGAAATACAAACGGAAGGCTTTTTCAT
>CANHOY010000020.1 GCA_947462495.1 Bacteroidota bacterium | reverse complement strand
GCAATTTCTTCAGGATCACATCCTGCTAATTGTGCTAACTTATACCTTAATGGTTCTCTTCCTTGATCTAGAATACGCCACATAAAATAGGAAGGACCTTCGTTGGTCATTTTATTAAATCTGTCTACTGCTTCTTGAACCACTCTTGGACTTGGACTAACGCCGCCATTGTTTAAATTTACAAAAGCTGGATTTACCGTATAACCTTGCTGAATGACACTCCAATAATCTTCATCCATCGCTAAATCCTTGGCAGAGACTAATTTTTTTTGTTGGTTAAGATGTTGAAATTCGGCAGCATGTGCTTGATTGAATAAGCTATTAGCTGAAAAAGCACCAGCCATTAGGCCAATGTGTTGTATGAAATTGCGTCTGTTTGCCATAAGTTGTATTACTAAGTTGGTTTAAAAACTGATCCTAAAAACAGTATTTAAATTAATGATTTCTAAATTTTAGGTAAGCTATATCCGTTATGATACGCTTTTGTAAAATATTCTTTATTGATGGCCTCATCAGTAAACCTATTTTTATTGGCATCCCAGTTTACTTTTTGTCCAGAACGATAAGCAATATTTCCCATTTGTGCAACGGTAGCAATATGAGCACCTTCTTCAATAGGGCAATGTAAACTGCCTGGTGTATTGTTTCTTATGGCATCTGTGAAGTTTAACCAATGTAGATTCACTCCATTATCTTCTTTTTTATGAAGCGGAATAGCTATTTTATTTTTGGCTTGACTTTCTTCAATTACTTCCCAACCACCTCTATCTAAAATAAGGGTTCCGTTGTTTCCAATAAAGGCAATACCATGATTACGACCATAAGAACCATTGTCAATACCCATTGCAGAATCCCATACTAAATTGAAGTTATCAAATTCGTATAAGGTAGTTAAGGTATCAGGCGTTTCTTCTGCTAATTCTGGATAAGCAAATTTACCACCTAAAGCGCTTACACTTTTTGGATTACCTGCTTTCATACCCTGAATGGCATAATCTAATAAATGTACTCCCCAATCTGTCATCAATCCACCTGCATAATCCCAGAACCATCTAAAATGAAAATGAAAACGACTGGCATTGAATTCACGAGTGGGTGCCGGTCCTAACCAAGTTGTATAATCAACTCCTGCTGGTGGGGCACTATTAGCTACGACAGGCTGAGGACGCATCCAACCTTGGTAACACCAAACTTTAGTAGTACGAATATTTCCTAATTGTCCAGAATGTACAAAATCTAATGCATCTCTAAAATGTTTTTGACTTCTTTGCCATTGACCTACTTGTACAATACGATTGTATCTGTTTTTAGCAGCAATCATCGTATTACATTCTCCAATAGAATTACCAGCGGGTTTTTCAACATAAACATGTTTTCCTGCAGCACAAGCATCAATCATTTGCAAAGCATGCCAATGATCGGGTGTTCCAACAATGACAATATCAATATCTTTTCGATCTAAAATTTTTCGATAGTCGCTATAGGTGTCAACCTTTGTAACGCTAGGCTGCTTAATCAATAATTCAGCTTTTCGTTTGTTTAAAACATTTTCATCAATATCACATAAGGCAACTACCTCAACATTTTTAACAGATAGGGCGCCCAAAGTATTCGACCATCCCATTCCACTTACACCGATGGTGGCCACTCTTAAAGTATCAGTGTTGAAAATTTTACTACTAGCAAATAAGTTGGAAGTCACTAAAGCTCCTGAAGTTAAAGCTGCATTTCTTAAAAAAATACGTCGGCTGTTCATAATAGTATAGTTTAGATTTTAAAATAACAAGCTATACTAAATATAATATTTTTTTCAGTAGTTTTAAAAAATATTACACCAACGAAATTTAGCCTGAAAGCCCAATCAGGCATAGAGTTATCACTATCATTGAGCCTATCCCCAATCTAAAATTTTGGTCATTTTTGCAACCAAGACCATTTCGGCCAAATAGGTGCTTTTTAGGATAATAACCAATATAGTCCTGCAAATAAAAGTCTATAAAAACAGTAGACTTTAATAAAAATACGCTATATTTGCCTTCTTATCAAGAATGCATTATAATTTACTATGAAAATATTGTCATGTGGCCGAGTGGCGAGGCAAGGGTCAGCAAAACCCTTAACGATGGTTCAAATCCATCTATGACAGCTCCTATGCAGGCAATCGTTAAACGGGGCGGTGTTTCTACACTGCCCTTTTTTTATTTATTATTTTTCTTCTTGTATTGATATCTATATACAAAGGCCATTATTAACAATAGGGCACAAATTTCAACTAATAATTTTTCAGGGTCTATAAAATCTATGGGTCTATCTTTTAGTAAGGGATCCATTACGAGTCCATGCACAATAAATAAAAGTCCTGTTCCATAGGAAATGACATGTATATTTCTCCAAGTACGTGTTCCTATTTTATTTTTAATTACTTTCTGTGTTGTAATAATAACCACTAATAAAGTTAAAAATGAAATAAGACCTAGTGTTACAAAAAGTGGTTGATGTGGGGCGGACCAAGGCTGAATTAAATGAATATAGGAAAATTTTGAGCTGGGGTCCAATGGAATAATTAGAAAGTGAACCAAAACTAAACTCAATGCCATATAAGCAGTGTAGTTGTGTACATCTATTAATTTGATGGCTTTTATTTTAGAAGGCAATCTTTGCCAAACTGCAGTTTTTTTATAAGCAGTACTAATCAATATCCCAATAATAATATTGACAGTTAAAAGTACCATGGCAACTAAACCAATGCTGCCTGCTATGTCTATTGTTTCCATATACTAAAGCTAAATGATTGATCATTTCTTCCCAAAGAAATAGATGTCTATTTTGAATCTTTTCAACTATTTTACGCTTTTAGGTGTCTGCGTTGGACAAGCCATAGGGCTATTATACTCAAAGTGCCGACATCAAATTCAAAGTTAATTCATAACATCTTATGCTTAAACAAGTAAAATCAAATTAGTCTTTGACGGGTTCGCCTATTTGTATTAAATTAGATCCTTCTATTCACTATATCAACTTTAAAAATAGCTATTATGAAACAGATCATTTTACGCAGTTTATTTTTCTTTTTATTGCCTACCATTGTTTTTGCACAAAAGAAAAAGGACACTCCAAAACCAGTAACTACATTGTCTACTGTTAATGAAACAGAATATTATAAACCATTATTATGGAGAAACGTGGGACCTATGAGAGGAGGTCGTTCCGTTACTTCCGTTGGTGTTGTTGGTAATAGCTATACCTATTATATGGGGACTACCGGTGGTGGAATTTGGAAAACAGAAGATGCTGGTCAAACTTGGAATAATATTTCTGATGGTTATTTTAAAACAGGGTCAGTAGGCGCTGTTGCTGTTTCAGCTTCAGATCCAAATGTAGTATATGTGGGGATGGGAGAACATGCTCCAAGAGGAGTTACTTCCAGTTATGGTGATGGTATTTATAAAAGTACAGATGCGGGAAAAACTTGGAAACATTTAGGTTTGGAATTAACAAGACAAACAGCCAATATACGCATCCATCCAACCAATCCAGATATAGTGTATGTAGCAGCGCAGGGTGCAATTCATGGCGCAAGTCCAGAAAGAGGAGTGTACAAATCCGTGGACGGCGGAAAAACTTGGACTAAAACTTTATTTGTGGATGATAATTCAGGTTGTGTGGATTTAAGTATGGATATGAATAACCCTAGAATTTTATATGCAGCGATGTGGGACTATCGTCGTTTACCTTGGGAGGTAAAAAGTGGAGGTAAAGGAAGTGGCTTGTACAAAAGTACAGATGGTGGGGATACCTGGGAAAAAATTCAAAATGGCTTACCTAAGGAATTAGGTAAAATGAGTGTATCTGTTTCGCAAGCCAATTCAAATAAAATTTATTTAGTTGTAGAGAGTGATACAGAAAAAGAACAAGGTGGTTTATTTGTTTCAGAGGATGCTGGAAAATCATGGAATAGAATTAGCAAAGACCATAGATTGGTTCAACGTGCTTGGTATTATATTGAGGCCATTGCAGATCCGGTGGATGAAAATACAGTGTATGTTTTAAATTCTCCAGCTGTTAAAAGTACAGATGGTGGAAAGACCTGGCAAAGTTTTAGAGCACCACATGGAGACTATCATCAATTGTGGATCAATCCAACGAATAATAAAAACATGATTATTTCTAATGATGGTGGTGCTGCCATTTCTTTTAATGGCGGAAAAACTTGGAGTAGTCAAAACAATCAACCTACTGCTCAATTTTATAGAGTCAATGCTGATAATTTATTTCCGTTCAATATTTATGGAGGACAACAAGATAATTCAAGTGTAAAAATTGCAAGCCAAACGAACTCATGGGGTGGTATTACAGATCGAGACTGGAGTGCAAGTGCGGGAGGTGAATCTGCATTTATCGCATTTGATCCAAACAATCCAAGGTATGCATTAGGTGGTTCTTATCAAGGAACAATTGGTGTTTTAGATACCAAAACAAATGAAGAAGTAAGTGTAATGGTGGCGCCCATACAATATCAAGCCTTACAACCAAAGGACATGAAGTACCGCTTCAATTGGAATGCTCCTATTATAAGATCTATGCATGAAGATGCTTTTTACCATGCAGGAAATATTTTATTTAAAACAACCGACTTAGGAAAATCTTGGAAAGCAATCTCTCCAGATTTAACTACACATGATACTTCTAAAATGGGCATAAGTGGCACCCCCTATACCAATGAAGGCGCTGGTGGAGAAAACTATTGTACCATCGCTTATGTGATGGAGTCTTTCCATGAGAAAGGAGTTATTTATACCGGAAGTGATGATGGATTGGTGCATATCACTAAAGATGGAGGTGCTACATGGACCAACATTACACCCGATGGCGTAAAAGGGGCGTTGGTAAATGCTATAGAAGTTTCTCCATTTGATAAAGGCACAGCGTATATCGCAGTAACAAAATATAAGTTTAACGACTTCACACCATTAATGTATAAGACAACCGATTATGGAAAAACTTGGACGAAATTGGTTGATGGAATTCCTTATGGTGCTTTTGTTCGAGTAGTGCGTGAAGACAATACTATCAAAGATTTATTGTATGCAGGAACTGAAACAGGATTTTATATTTCTTACAATGGTGGTATTAATTGGAAGCCATTACAATTAAATTTACCCATTGTAGCCATCACTGATTTAAAAGTACATCAAAATAAATTATTGGCATCTACACAAGGTAGAGCCTTTTGGGTATTGGATGATTTAACGCCTATAAGAAAAGCGGCTTCCAATTTAAATCTATCATTTAGTTTATTGCCCGTATCCAATGTATATAGATTAAATATGTCAAGTCCTTTAGACAGGCAGTTTAGTGAAGACGAAAACCCAATTAAGATAAACACCACTATGGTGAATCCTGCCAGCGGCGCAGTTGTTTATTATCATATTCAAAACAAAGACTCCGTTAAAAAATTAAGCATTGAAGTGGTAGATGCAGCTAATAATATTATTCGTAGTTTTTATAATGAAAAACCTAGTTTAATAACAAGTAATAATAGTAAAGAGGGAGATCCTAAAGTTGAGCTGAGAAATGGGTTAAATCGATTTGTTTGGGACTTACGCTATGCTAATTTACCCTCCATTAATAATGTATATATAGAAGGAAGTAACGCGGGTCGAAAAGTAATTCCTGGCGAATATACTATTCGATTAAAAATAAATGAAGAAGAACAAGCAGTTAAATTTAAAGTATTGGCAGATCCAAGATTTAATGCGACTGCAGCTGAATTTGAAGCGCAGGATCATTTATCAAAATTAACATCAGACGACGTTACAGCCATTCACGTATCGGTGGTTCAGATGAGAAAAGTACAAGATCAATTGAATCAATTTACGAAAAGGGCAGAAGGGAATAAAGCGCTAGACTCTTTGACTGCAAAAGCTAATGAAATTAATAAAGTCATCAAAGCTTGGGAAAATGACTTAATACAATCTAAATCTCAAACCAATGATGATGTAATTAATTTTATCAATAAATTAAGTGCAAATTTCATATTCTTAAAAGGAGAAATAGAGGGCAGTGCAAGTATTCCTTATGTAACAGAGGGGCAATTAAAACGTTATGATGAGCTCCATGCAGAGTGGGTAAAATTGAAAAAACAAAAAGAAGATTTGTTAGCCAATGAAATAAAAAATTTCAATGAAGCTTGTAGAAAAGCCAATTGGAATTTTGTAGGAGTTGAAAATTAATTTTATGAAATAGGTAATGAATACAATTCGATGGGGAATGATAGGATGCGGCAGTGTTACTGAACTAAAAAGTGGCCCTGCATTTAATAAAGTGCTTAATTCAAAATTAATGGCGGTGATGCGTAGAGATGCTCAAAAAGTAAAAGACTACGCTCACAGACATCAGGTACCTTATTATTTTACGGATGCCAGTGAATTAATTCATCACCCAGAAGTAGATGCAGTATATATTGCTACACCACCAAAATACCATGAAGAATATGCCATAGCGGCTATGCAAGCGGGGAAACCAGTATATGTTGAAAAGCCCATGGCATTAAATGTTGATGCATGTTTACGTATGGAAGCATTTTCAAAAAAAAGTGGAGTTAAAATGGTAGTCGCGCATTATCGTCGCGCGTTGCCTTTATTTATAGAAGTAAAAAGATTGCTTGCCTCCAATGCCATTGGAAAAATTACCGAAGTTCGAATTGAAATGTTAAAACAAGCAGGAGGTAATTTAAATCCAAATGAAAATTGGAGAATAGACCCGAAGGTGGCAGGGGCTGGCTATTTTTATGATTTAGCACCACATCAATTGGACTTAGTGTTTTACTTTTTTGGCAGCGCCATTTCCTATCATGGTAAATCAAGCAACCAAGCTGGTTTATATCAAGCAGAAGATACGGTTACTGGCACTATGCTTTTAGAAAAAGATATTCAATTTAAAGGGGACTGGTGTTTTTGTGCAGCCGAAGGGCAAGATAAAGATGTATTTGAAATTATAGGGTCCGAAGGAAAAATTTCATTTCCTGTATTTGGTCATGACATTACTTTAGAGCAGAGCGGAGTAACTGAAATAATTCATTTTGATCCTCCTCTGCATAATCAGCAAAATTTAATTGCCCAAATTGTACCCTATTTTTTGGGAGTAGGAACTAATCCTTGTAGTGCCGAGGATGCTTTACAATCTATGCGTGTAATGGAAAATTTTGTATATGCAAAAAACAATTAAGCATTAAAATTAAAATCTATGACCAGATATTGTTTTGCTGTAGACTTGAAAGATGATCCGCAAATAATTGCAGCTTATGAGCAGTATCATCAATCCGTATGGCCAGAAATTATAAAATCTATTAAAGATGCTGATATTAAAGTAATGGATATTTATAGAGTAGCCAATCGTTTATTTATGATCATGGAAGTAGGCACTGATTTTAGTTTTGAGAAAAAAGCAGCCATGGATGCTAATAATGAAATCGTAGTGCAATGGGAGCAAATGTTATGGGATTACCAACAAGCATTGCCTACTGCAAAACCAGGAGAGAAGTGGGTGCTGATGCAACAAATATTTTCGTTATAAAATTAGTGTGGCAGCTTTTCTTTAAAATAACCATAGGTCCAAGTACCTACTAGTGCACTAGCTATCACAATGCTTATAGAACCAATACCTGCACCTATTTGAGCAAATAAGGGTCCTGGGCAGGCACCAGTCATAGCCCAGCCTAAACCAAACAGCAATCCACCATAAATATTTCCTTTAGTAAAGGGTTTATTGGTAATTACGATGGCTTCTCTTTGTAAAGTTTTAATTTTAAATTTTTTGATAACAGCAATAGAAAGAGCACCTACGACTACGGCAGTGCCAATTACTCCATACATGTGAAAACTTTGAAGTTTAAACATTTCTTGAATTCTAAACCAAGAAATAATTTCTGCTTTTACAAAAACGATTCCAAATACAATACCCACTACACTGTATTTAATTAAGCTAATCGCGTTTTCTTTTTTTACCGAATTGTTATGTGGAATTGAAATATCTGAATTTGTTATCTCTGTATAATCTGACATCATTATTTTATTTTAATTGTAAAATATAAGGCAATATAAAATTGGTCATTATAAAACCTCCTAACATAAAGCAAATGGTGGCTACTAAGGAAGGCCATTGTAAATTACTTAACCCCATGATAGAATGGCCTGAAGTACATCCATTAGCATATCTAGTGCCAAATCCTACTAAGAATCCCCCTACTACCATTAATATAAAACCCCTCAAAGTGAACAGGGCTTCAAAACTAAAAAGATCCTTGGGCAATAAATTTTTAAAATCGGTGATGCCTTGATTAGTTAATTCTTGTTCTAAGACAGGATTTATTTTTATTAATGCAGGGTTCGTTAAATAGTGAGTTGCCATAAAAGCACCTATGATAATGCCAACAATAAAAAATAGATTCCAGCTTTCTTTTTTCCAATCGTATTTAAAAAAGGAAATATTGGCAGGAAAACAAGCTGCACATAAATGACGCAAATTGGACGAGATTCCAAAAGTTTTATTTCCAATAATCAATAAGGTGGGAACAGTGAGTCCTATCAAAGCTCCAGCCACATACCAGGGCCAAGGTGTTGAAACTGTTTGGATAAATTCGTTCATAGTAGTACCAATTTGTATAAGTCTACAAATATAGTAGATTACTATCATTTCTCCAATAAGTTCTATTTGATTAAATTAGAAAAGAAAAATTGTTCAATAAGGATGAACAAAGACATGCCAAGCACAAATACGCCAAATCCTTTTTTTAACTTAGCCCCATCCATTTTCTTATTTAAATAATTTCCAGTAATGATACCAAGGGTGGCTAGAATAATAATTTTATATAAAAATGACCAATCTACAGTCGTATGAAAAAGGTCACCGGTAAAGCCAACTAGTGATTTAATACTTATGATAACTAGGGAGGAGGCAATTGCTTTTTTCATTGGCAATTTTGCTAAAATGACTAGGGCTGGAATAATCAAAAAACCACCACCTGCTCCAACGATACCGGTTAATAAACCTTCAAGTAATCCTACAATCATTAAGGTAAATCCGTAAATAGGGATAATCCCTTCTTGTTCTTTTTTATTTTTTCCAAGAATCATGGACAATGCGGATACTAACATGAGAATAGCAAAAAACAACATGATAAAATGGCCCTTGGTTACTAAAATGCTTTTTCCAAAAGTCATTACCTCAGGAATGGCAGGGAGTAGATATTTTCTAGCTAAAAAAACACCAAAAATGGAAGGAATACCAAAAATAAAAAGTGTTTTAAAATCAACTAAGTTTTGTTTTAAGCGTGAGATCACCCCTGCAATACTACTTAAGCCAACAATACACAGTGAATAGGTAGTAGCTAATAAAGGTTCTACCTGAAAAAGATACACCAATACGGGAACCGTTAAAATGGATCCCCCACTTCCAATGAGTCCTAAAGAAATGCCGATAAGTATTGAAGCGAGATAACCTAGAAAATGCATTTAATTATTTTTTAACAAATTTCTGAAAACCGAGTTACAATTTAAGTACTAATTGTCACTTAAGGGCTTTTTATTAGGGGATCCAATTAGAAATTTATATTTTTCTATTAAAAGTGATTTTTGTCACGGTATTTGCTAATTTTATAGAGCAACTTTGATCTATTAATAACCTATTATGAAAGTAGAACAAATATATACTGGATGTTTGGCCCAAGGAGCCTATTATATTATGAGTGATGGCGAAGTGGCAATTATTGACCCATTAAGAGAAGTGCAACCCTATATCAACAAAGCGGCTTTGGACAAAGCAAAAATTAAGTATGTTTTAGAGACTCATTTTCATGCTGATTTTGTATCGGGACATATTGACCTTGCTAAAAAAACGGGTGCTAAAATTGTATATGGCCCCAATGCAGCGCCGGCTTTTGAATTTTATGCTGCTAAAGATGGCGAAGAGATTACTCTAGGAAAAGTAAAAATAAAAGTGTTGCATACCCCAGGCCATACGATGGAAAGTACTTGTTATTTATTATTAGATGAAGAAGGCAAAGAAACGGCTTTATTTAGTGGCGATACTTTATTTATAGGAGATGTTGGGCGCCCCGACTTAGCACAAAAAATAAAATCAGAACTTACGCAAGAAATTTTAGCAGGATATTTATTTGATTCTTTGCAAAATAAAATAATGCCCTTGTCTGATTCGATTGTAATTTATCCAGCACATGGCGCAGGAAGTGCTTGTGGAAAAAAAATGAGTACAGAGACACAGGATACTTTAGGACATCAAAAACAAACCAATTATGCATTGGATCCAAAATTAAGTAAAGAAGAATTTGTGACCGCAGTATTAGATGGGCTGGTAGCGCCTCCTGGCTATTTTCCATTAAATGTAATGATGAACATAGAAGGGTATGAAAGTATTGATCAAGTTTTAGAAAGAGGGCAGCATGCACTGAGTGCTTCCGCTTTTGAAGCAGCAGCCAACGAAACCAATGCCTTAATTTTAGATACACGTGATGCACAAACATTTGCCAAAGGATTTATTCCTAATTCAATTAATATTGGTATAGATGGAAGTTTTGCGCCATGGGTTGGTGCGATGATTCCAGATATCAAACAAAAAATTTTATTGGTTGCAGAGGAAGGAAGAGAATTAGAAATCATTACTAGATTAGCGCGTGTTGGTTATGATTATACCATTGGCTATTTAGAAGGTGGATTGGAAGCCTGGGTAAAAGCAGGAAAAGAAATAGATCATATTAGTTCTATAGATACACAAGCGTTGGTTCAAATTAAATCCAACGATCCTTCCATTTCTATTTTAGATGTTAGAAAAGCCTCAGAATTTAATAGCGAGCATATTAAAGGAGTACAAAATGCGCCGCTGGATTTTATCAATGAAAGCATGGCCTCCATTGACAAAGAAAAAACTTACTATGTTCATTGTGCAGGGGGCTATCGTTCCATGATTTTTATATCTATTTTAAAAGCAAGAGGTTTCAAAAATTTAATTGATATTAAAGGAGGGTTTAAAGAACTAAAAGAGTCTAAGCAATTTAAGATGACAGATTTCTCTATACCCACTAGTTTATTGTTATAAATCAAGCAGTTAGTAATATTTTTAAAATATACTTATATAATAGCCATCCAGCGTCCACTGGGTGGCTATTTTTTATTAATTTAAGGTAGCCTAATGGGTCATTTAATGCAGGTTAAGAGATTGACTTCAAACATTAATATCATTACATTTGACATACCTTATTTAAAATTGCTTTATGAAAAAAAATGCCTACTACTATTCTATCTTTTTTATTTCTTTAATGATTTCCTGTACCACTAAAAATACTTCTTTAGGCAAATGGGAAGTGTATGGAGGTAGTAAAGAAAATGTCAGGTATTCGGGATTAACCGAAATTGATACCAATAATGTAGTGCATTTAACCAAAGCCTGGGAATTTCATACAGGGGATACTAGTGAGCATACTCAAATGCAGTTTAATTCAATTGTTGTTAATGATTTATTGTATGCGGTGTCCCCCACTTTAAAATTAATGGCATTGAATGCGGCTACGGGAATTCAAAATTGGATTTTTGATCCATTTGATACTAATAACAATGATTATAAAGGGGCTGGATATTTTTCAATGAATGTTTGTAGAGGAGTTACCTATTATGCAGATGATAAAACAAAGAGATTGTTTTATGGAGTAGGGTCTAATTTATTTTGTATCGATGCCATCACAGGAAAGCCCATTCAAGAATTTGGGAATGCTGGTAAATTAGATTTACATAATGACTTAGGCCGAGAAGTACAAGATTTATATGTTGCTATGACTAGCCCAGGTATTATTTATAAAGATTTAATTATTCTTAGTACCAGAGTGGATGAAGGTCCAGCAGCAGCACCAGGTTTTATTAGAGCCTATGATGTGCACTCTGGTAAATTGCGTTGGATATTTCATACTATTCCACAACCTGGTGAAGCAGGTTATGAAAGTTGGGAAGATAAGGAAGCATGGAAACATATTGGTGGTGCCAATTCCTGGTCGGGGTTTAGTATGGATGAAGCAAAGGGAATTGTTTATGCACCTATTGGTTCTGCTTCCTATGATTTTTATGGAGGCAAGCGTTTAGGTGATAATCTATATGCTAATTCTGTTTTAGCATTGGATGCGGCAACAGGTAAAAGAATCTGGCATTTTCAAACAGTACATCATGATGTTTGGGATAGAGATTTACCAACGGCACCTGCTTTAGTAACCATTACAAAAGACGGTAAAAAAATAGAAGCCATTGCGCAACCTACCAAATCAGGTTTTATCTTTTTATTAGATAGGCTTACAGGAAAGCCCATTTACCCTATAGAAGAAAGGCCCGTTCCACATGAGTCTGAGTTAGTAGGAGAAAAATTATCTCCCACCCAACCATGGCCTACTTTTATAGAACCCTTTGCAAGACAATCAATGACTGAAAAAGACTTAAATCATTTCATTCCTGATTCTTCTTATGAAGACATTAAAGCTAAATTGGCGAGTGTGAATTCAGGTTTTATATACAACCCAACTTCCAAAAAGGGAACCGTTATTTTTCCAGGATTTGATGGGGGTGCTGAATGGGGTGGACCTGCCTATGATCCTACCACTGGCGTAATGTATGTCAATGCCAATGAAATGCCATGGATATTAACGATGATTGAAAATAAACATCAAGCACCTAAGAAAGAGACCAATGAATTGGCTGGTAAAAGAATTTATATGAATAATTGTGCCGCCTGCCATGGAGTAGAAAGAAAAGGTTCAGGTAATTATCCTACCATTATTGGAGCAGAAAAAAAATATACAACCACTAGTTTTACTGAACTGTTGGCAAGTGGAAGAAGAATGATGCCCTCCTTTAAGCGACTAAAAAAAGAAGAAGCAGAGGCGCTTTCTACTTATGTATTGGACATCAAGGAAAAGCAAAAACTAGCTTATACACCACCGAATAAAAAAGAAGACCCTTATTGGAAAATGGCCTATACTTCTACTGGTTATAATAAATTTTTAACCAAAGAAGGCTATCCTGCGGTAACTCCTCCTTGGGGAACACTGAATGCCATTAATTTGAATACTGGAAAAATTATATGGAAAGATACTTTAGGCGATTATCCTGAATTACTGGCCAAAGGCATTCATTCAGGAACAGAAAATTATGGAGGTCCGGTGGTCACTGCGGGTGGCGTATTGTTTATTGCGGCTACGAGAGATGGCAAGTTTAGAGCGTTTAATAAAAATAATGGCAAGTTACTTTGGGAAACCACTTTACCTGCACCTGGCTTTGCAACACCCACTGTATATAGCTATCAGGGTAAACAATATGTAGTAATAGCCTGTGGTGGCGGAAAATTAGGCACTAAATCGGGAGATGCTTATGTTGCTTATGCACTTAAGTAGCAGTATCATTTATTAATTTGAAAGTTTAGGAGCTAAATTATTTGGCATCCCAATTTTGACATGTGTTCAAATTGTTATGTGTTCAACTTTACAAAGCTGTCTAGTAGATTTATATTAATTTGCAGCCTTATTGAGCACCTTAATTCAAAATACTTATATGGAGGAACAAAAACTTAAAAAACAAGCTACTATTCGTAAAGTAGTTATTAGCGTTCTATTGATAGTCGCCCTTTATTTTGGAGGCAGAAAAGTAATTTTCTCCATTACACATGAAACGACCGATAATGCTCAAATTGAAACATCTATTGTACCCGTATTAACCAGAATTGGCGGATATGTTAAAACCATTTCCATCAAAGATTACGATTCTGTGGGTCAAAATCAATTGGTGGCTGAAATTGATGATGCAGAATTACAAATGCAATTGGAAGAACAAAAAGCCGATTTACAACAATCATTTGCCGAAGTATCTAATGCTAAAGCGCAATTAGAAAATGCTATTTTATCTTTAAAAAATAATAAAGGAGTTATTGATTTAAAAACAATCAAACAAAAAAAGACGACTACTGATTTATCTCGTGATCAAAATTTATTTAAAGAGCAAGCTATTACTAGAAAACAATTGGAGGAAACTGAATTTCAATTGTCCTCTGCCAATCAAGAATTAAGTAATGCACAAACTGAAATGGCTACAGCGAATAATAGAATTGCAGTTTTAAAAGAAAATGTTAATAGAGCCTTGGCTTTTATTGATATGAAAAAAACTAAAATTAAAGAGACCGAATTAAAATTATCTTATACTAAAATAATCACGCCAAGTGCTGGGAAAATTGGGAAAAAGAATATTAATATAGGTCAGTTTGTTCAAGCGGGAACACCTTTGTTCTCTATTGTCAATGATAGTAGTTATTGGATTGTCGCTAATTTCAAAGAAAGTCAATTAGAAAGTTTACAAGAGGGAAAAAAAGTAAATATCAGAGTGGATGCTTATCCAGACCTCGCTGTAGAAGGATCTATACTTAGTTTAAGTGATGCTACGGGAGCAAAATTTTCATTGCTGCCTCCAGATAATTCTAGTGGAAATTTTATTAAAGTAACACAAAGAATACCTGTAAAAATTGCAATCAACAATCAAGCTGCCTTCAAAAATAAATTGAGAGCAGGAATGAGCGTATTTATCACCGTTGACAAATAGTTTTGAATGGCAGCGCTTAAGGGCTTAGCAAGAACCATTATTGTAATTACCACTGTATCAGCTGCTATTATGGAGCTGATAGATACTTCTATTGTCAATGTTGCCTTAAACGATATTTCTGGAAGTTTGGGAGTGAGTATTGAAGATGTAAGTTGGGTGATTACCGCTTATGCGATTGCCAATGTTATTATTATTCCACTTACAGGATTTTTAGCAGAATATTTTGGACGTAAAAATTATTACATCGTATCGATGATCATTTTTACCGTGGCTTCTTATTTGTGTGGCCAATCGGATAGTTTAATTGAATTAATTATTTGGAGATTTGTTCAAGGT
>CANHOY010000019.1 GCA_947462495.1 Bacteroidota bacterium | reverse complement strand
CCCAGATCTATTCCTACGCCGGTGGTAGATCCCTTTAAGATTAAACCAAGATTTTGGGCATAACTCGTTGTGCCAATGAAGATTAAGAGTAATAAAAGATGTAATTTTCTCATAAGTGTTTTTTCTAGAAGTATTTCTACTTAAATTTTTGTAAAAATAGGTGATTCTTATCAGCATTTTAGTCATAAAGCATAGAAAGTAGTAGCATCTTCAGAACTTGGGACAAAAAACCGGTTTTTAGCCTATTTTTAAGCCAAAATATAGTACCGAATTAATTATGAAAAAAATAGTTTTTACTTTTTTACTCATGATAGCTTGCTTTCATGTAATGGCATCTAAAATAAAAATTTATTATTTTTTAGCTACTACCTGCCCTATTAGTCAAAAATATACCCTGGAAATAAATAGACTCAACAAAGTATATGCTTCAAAAGATATTGAAATGATGTTGGTGTTTCCAACAGAAAAAGGTTATAAAAAAGATATTCAAGCATTTTGTACCACTTACCAAATAACAATGCCCTATATCATTGATCGTAATTTTGCATTAACAAAACAATTGAATGCAAAAATTACACCCGAAGTATTCGTTGTAAATGAAAAAAGAGAAATTTTATACCATGGCGCCATCGATAATTGGTATTATGCTTTAGGGAAAAATAGAATGCATATTACCGAACATTATTTAGAAGATGCTATTAAAGCCATCTTAAAGAAGGAACAAATTGAAAAAGAATATGTAGCTGCAGTTGGGTGTTTTATTAGATAATAGCTGCTTACCTTATAGAATTTTATTTTCGTCCCCCGGCTTATAAGTAACATAATAAATTACCAGGTTCATCATTTCATCATTAGTTCCCCAGCCATATCCCACATCTTTTGGTTGCTTATTTGGGTTACGTTCATTAGTAATAGTATTATCATATTGTGCTTCTGCATAAATGACAGAACCTTTTGGAAGATATAAGTATTTTTGGAAAGTATAGGTCATTTGCCAATTAAAATCCCAGTCAGGAACATTTATAAGCTGTACCACATCTCCAGAAGGAGTTACGGCAAAAGCCTTAAATTTCTTTCCTAATAGATGCATATGAGGCATGATTGAAATTAAAGAAACATCTTGCGTGAGCATTGCAGAACGCATATAAAAAGTAGACACTTGGTTAGCCTTTATTATAAAAGGTAAATTAGAAATATTATCTTCCTTTAAAGTTAAGGTGAACACTTCCCTATCTACAGGCTTATCTGTATATTTAATTCTAATAGAAGAGGAGTCACTGCTTATAATTGGAGAAGGTGAATAATGTACATTAAAAATAAAATTAGACCCTTGAAATAATTTTTTTCCAGTTCCTTCAGGAAAAACAATTCTATCATTTCCAGGTACCCAACCAAAGAGAAAATTGTCAGCCAGCGGTTTGGTTTGGTATTGGTATACTCCTGTATCGGACTCCGAAATACCATCTATTCCTGCTATACTACCTGTGGTATCGGTCATAATTCGACTATGGTGTACCAATTTTTTATTGCCTGGAACAAATTGAATAGACTTAATCATTTTAGTGACCTCATTGTTTACAGGAGCATAAAAAAATCTGAATTCTTCTTTCCCTGGACTATTCATTTGAAATTTCTTCTGCATGCCAATACTTAGGTCATAATCATTCACATTAATAGGTTCAGGGGCATTTTTTTGATGTATATCTATTGAAACAGAGTCGACCTTTCGTTTTTTCTTTTGCCCTTTCTCAGCCCCCGTATTAATCCATGCTTGTATTAACTGAATTTCATCAGGAGAGAGTGTATTTTCATTTTTATAATGCTGAAACGAGATATCGGCTTTAAAGGGCGGCATATACCTAGTCTTAGTCACGTAACCTATAAAATTTGATCTAGAAGCGACATCCTCATAAGTGAGTAATGAAAAGGGGGCTAGCCCGTCTTTATTGTGGCAGGGAGCACAATGGGTATGAATAATAACTGCAATATCCTTGTAGTAATTTACCTCTTGAGCCTTTAAGTAGGTAAATGGACAGAATAGGAGAAATGATATAAATAAAATAAAGAGGATAGATAATAGCTTATTTCTCATACTTCCTTCAAATTAACTATAAAAGTACTACATCTACCAAAAAAAAAGTGGGAATAAAATATTTTATTCCCACTTTTTATATTTAATAAACTAATTACTTAACAGACCAAGTAACATTGTTATTTGCTTGAATATTTGGTTGACTAGAATATAATTCAACGTTTGCAATAGATACAGACCACCACTTATAGACAAGTCCATTAGTGCCTGTAAATGCCCATGTTAGAACAAAGCTATTATCTTTATTAAAACGCTTACCAGCTGGACGAGAAGCACCAAATACATCAACGCTACCCGTTCCATAGTTAAATTTTGCTGTCGCAAAAAGCTTATATACGTCTTCCGCTGAAACGGTAAAGGTACTTGCTTCATTATTTCCTTTAGCATCCATCACCTTAAAGGATTTGGTGCCATGGTTCGCTGTAGCAGGGTTACCATTTTTATCAATGTAAGCTTCTTTCAAAGTAATAAAAAGCTCTTGCTTATTAATAGTTAGAATTTTATTTACATCAATCCACTTTAATTGCATATTTACAACAGAACCTGCGTCATCACCACTTTTAAAAGAGCCACTATTTAATTTACCCTGACCATATACTGCCGGCTCTGGCTTGGCAACAGGATTTAACTCTTCCTTTTTACATGATACCAGTAGTAGTGTGACTAATATGATGGATAATAAATTTTTCATTGTTTTTTTCATTTTAATTCAGTTTTAAAATTTAAACTTAAGTATATCCCAGAAAACTGGATCATTATAATAAATTGGCAAAGGCTTAGGAGCGTTTGGATTTAGAGTGCCCTCTGATACTGGAATAGGTAATCTTAAAGCAAATTGAGAATTTAGTGTAATTGGAGGTGCTAAATTGGAAGGATAACCAGTTCTTCTAAATGCATTATACATTTCGAAACCGCTACCCCATTGAGCAAAATATGCTTCATATAAAACCTTATTCAATTTAACCTCGTCAGTTGCAGCTGCATCATAGGTAGTTAAGAAATTAGTAACATAAGCATCTATATCTGCAGATTTCATAGCGATAGAACTTGCATCTTTAGATACTCCGAAGTCATTTACAGTTTTCATAGACTCTCTAATTGCTTTTTCCGCGGTCGCTTTTGGATCACCAAATCCATAAGCTAACTCAGCTTCAGCCTTCCAGAAATTTACCATATTACTAGTAATCATTGGGAAGATACCAGCACCACCAGAATTTGATTTGGTATTTAAAACATAAGGTGCATTGGCACGATTGTCAAACAAACCTGCCGCTGGATAAACACCAGGAACCATTCTATAACGAACGTCCTCAGATACACCAGACTGATCTCCACGGAAACGACCAAAATAGCCTGCAAAATAAGCAGAATCTGCTTTTGTATCAGCTAGTACACCCGCTGCTCTTGCTTTTGTCCATGCATCTGGATTCAATACCAAGTAGGCACCTTGAACTGGAGTTGCACCTCTATCAGTTGGATTAGATTGATCAAGTATCTTGTCATATTGTCTTCTGAAATAGAAAGGTAAACGAGGATCTTTTCTCAATAACATGTCAAACATATATTGAACTCCGATATAGGTAAAATTGTTATTAGCTAGATAAGCAGCTGTAAACCAAGGATGTCTTAAATCTGGAGAAATTTGACCACCATATTTCCAAGTAAAGTCTTGTGAAGGGCTTTCAATAATTCCACCAGTTGGTTTTAAGGCAGCTTGAATTTGAGAAGAAGCTGAAGTATTAACTTTTCTTGAAGTCATTAACATACGAAGTCTTACTGTGTTCGCAAAGCGAATCCAAGAAGCCTTACTTCCACCATACATAATGTCTCCAGTTACTGTATAAGGACTAGCAGCTGTTAAGTTTAAAATTGCAGAATCAAGCAATTTATAACACTCAGTATAAATTGTTTTTCCATCGTCAAACTTTGGATTAATATTGATTGCTGCAGCATTACCTAAAAAAGCTTCTGAGAAAGGAACTGTTCCGAAAAGATCTACCATAGTAGAAAAGCTATAAGCTTTCATTGCTTGAGCAATTCCTAAATAAGGCTTGTTATCCTTTGCTTTAGCAGCGATAATTACCTCTTCTAAGTCCTTACCTGGGCCAGTGTAAAAATAAGACCAACTACCATAGAAGCTATTCGCTCCTAACCCGTAAGAATCAGAAGAAGAAATAACTCCCATAAAACCTTGTTGGGTATTGTTTAGGCCTTCCATAAAAGCTGCCATATTACGCTGAGCTTCTGGTAAAAGTAATTCAGCAGATCCAATGGTTGGACTATTTGGATCTGTGTTTATATCCAAGTCAAATATATCAATTGACTTGTTGCAAGATGCGAAAGACAATGCCATGGTAATAATAACTAGGCTTGCTATCGATTTTGACTTTTTATAAAAATTGTATTTCATATTGTAAAATTAGCTATTGGTTAAAATTAAAATGTAACTCTTAGGTTAACTCCGAATCTTCTTGTGCTTGGTGCTGCGCCTAAGTCAATACCTTGAAGATTTGAGCTAGCTACATCACTAAGTACCTCTGGGTCAAAATTTAAGCCATTCAACATGTTAGGAGCATAGAACCATAAGTTTCTACCGCTAAAGCTAATAGTAGCAGAACCAAATGGAGTTTTCTTTAAGTATCCTTTAGGAATTGAATAACCTAAAGTTGCTTCTCTTAAACGAATTGTTGTTTTGTCATAAATATTAGTATCATCAGGACCATAAGCACCAAAACCATCACTGAAATAATAATCAAATGCAGAAATACCTGTTGTATTCTTAATGGTATTGCCATTTGCATCCAATATTGGTTCCTTTGTATCATTGTCTCCATAAACTCCTGGTATAACGTAAACCCCTTCACGATCTTCATTCACTTTTAACTGACCACGTAGTAATAAAGACGCAGCAGTAATTGAGTAAATTTGTCCACCTTGCCACCAATCAAATAGTGTAGATAAAGTGAAGTTTTTATAACTAAAAGTGTTAGTAATACCTAATTTGAAATCAGGGTTTGGATTACCAATGATATCATCTTGGTTAGCATAGATATGAGTACCTGCTGGACCGCCTTGTCCTGGCCAGATTAATCTATTTCCTTTATCATCTCTCGCCGCACCAAGACCATATAACATACCAAAAGGTTGTCCTACTCTTTGAACGTTAGAGATAAACGCACCATTACCTAATATAATATCTGCATCTTGATCATCTGTTTTTAATACTTTAGAAACCACTTTATTAAATGCGAAGTAGGTATTCCAATTAAATCCATTATTGTTTGATTTTATCCATGTAACATCAAGACCTGCTTCATAACCTTTGTTTTCAATACTACCCGCATTGATTGCTTGTGTAGAGAAACCAGAACTTACAGGTATACGCTTGGTAACAAATAAATCTGTTGATGTTTTGATATAATAAGTTAAATCCATTTTAATACGACCATCAAAGAAATTCAAATCAGCACCAAATTCAATCTCTTTCAAACCTTCTGGTTTTAATCCCGCATTCTTAAGTGCGTTAGATAAAGAAGAAGAATAAACAGTTGCTCCTGATGGAGTTAAATAAGATGGTGAAGTTACATTGTATGTAGTTGCTAATTGATAAGGAGGCACATCACGTCTTGTTTGAGCGAAGTTGGCTCTTACCTTACCATAAGACAATATTTTATTAGAAATATTCAATGCATCTGTGAAAATATAACTCAAACCAGCACTTGGATAGAAATAGTTTCTATTATTAACTGGTAAAGTAGAAGACCAGTCATTTCTACCTGTTAAGTTTAAAAATAAGTAGTTTTTATAAGAGAAGTCAAAGCTACCGAAAGCTCCTAAGATTCTTCTCATTTCATTGTAATCAGAACCTACTTGAGATTGAGCTGTATTGGTTAATTTATATAAATTAGGTACAATAAAACCAACACCTGAACTGTAAAGTTGAGAATTGCTTCTTTCGTTAGATTCAGCTCCAACTCTAGCAGTCATATCAATATCCTTAGTTAAAGATAAAGTCTTAGTTGTTGCTAAGAATTGGAAGTTCTTTTCAGAATTGACAATATTTGAAGACCACATGCTACCAATACCACCACCTGAGTTACCACCTGCACGTGTAATCTCTCTTTGGTTCTCAGAATAAGTATTCAAACCTCCTTGTAAAGACAAATTCAACCATTTTGCAACATCATATGAAACTTTAATGTTTCCGAAAACACGATTTACATTGCTGTTGAATAAATTGTATTTAGCAGTCCAATAAGGGTTATCGGTAGGTCTGTAGAAAATATTATTTCCGTTCACAGGATTCTCAAATGGCATTTCATTCATTGGGAAACTACGTGGGAAATAATACAAACGATCAAAGATTGAACCGCCAGTACCACCACCATAATCACCAAATAAACTAGCACCTGATTTTGGATTTTGTTGTCTATTGTTTACATAGTTTAAAGATCCTGAAACCTTTAAGCCATTTGCTAATTGAGCATTACCTCCAATTGAAACCGATGTTCTTCCTGTTTCAGAATTAGGAATGATACCAGAATTCGCAGTACGGCTAGCTGTTGCAGTGAAGTTGTTTTTAGCATCACCCGCGCTAATGTTAATACTGTTTTCAACAAGCAAACCTTGTTTGAAAAAGTTATCAATAATGTCATACCCTTTGTACTCTAAAGAATCAGGTAAATTAGGGAAAAGACCAGGGTATCTAGTTTTAATTTGAGTAGGAACAAACTTTTGTATAGGGTAATTTAAAATTCCTCCAGATTTAGCATTAACATATGCAGCTTGTTCTGCAAAAGGAGCACCCCAGTTACCAATGAATCCACCATTATAGTTTTGGTTAGAACCTTGTCCATATCTATTTTGGTAATCAGGTACAGAAGAAATAGATTCTGTATTATAAGAAGTTGAGTAACTAACTTCTAAGCCTTTTTTAGACTTCGCACCAGATTTTGTAGTAATTAAGATTACACCATTGGCAGCTCTTTGACCATATAGTGCAGATGCAGAAATTCCTTTTAACACGGTCATAGACTCAACGTTATTAGGATCAATATCAAAAGCTCTATTAGAGAAAGTACTTGCTCTATCAAAACCAACTGATTGGTTTACACTATTATCAAATGGTATTCCATCCACTACAAATAAAGGTTGGTTGGAAGAAGAGAAAGAAGTATTACCACGTAAGTTGATTCTAGTTGATTGACCCGGAGATCCACCACCACTAGTAATATCAACTCCAGGAACTTTACCAGCAAGTGCACGAAGCAAATCTGGCTCAGCTTTTTGTTGCAACTGCTCTGATTTTACATCCGATACAGCATAAACAAGTTGCTTCTTTTCTTTACGAATTCCCAATGAGGTTACAACAACTTCATTTAGAGAACTAACATCACTTGTTAGAGTAACACTTAAGTTATCAGCAGGAGTTACCTCTACAGGTAAGTATCCTATTGCACTTACAGTTAATTTTAAATTGCCAGATGGAAGTGTCAATTTAAACACACCGTTGTCATCTGCATTAACACCTTGTCTGGTGCCTTTTACTTTGATAGCAGCCCCGGCAATTGGAGTACCAGATTGATCTAATACCTTACCAGAGACAACTTTCTGAGCTAGTGCTGATGTTGTAATCAAGACAATAGCACAAAAACTAATTAGAAGCTTTTTAATCATATCTTTTTGTTTTTTATATGAACTACACATGTATCATCATGATACATTTTTTTAAAAATAAAATCTTTTGTTAAATTAACAAAAAAATAATTTCGAAAAATAATATATATTTTTTTTTAATGTATAAATATTTAAAAAATAAATAATTATTAATTATAAATTAATTTATTATTAATTAAATATTTTTTTCATATTAAGAAAATATTATTTTAAAAATTCTTAAAATCGCTGAATTTCTATAGATATTCTGTCTTTGAAGTGTCCATTTTACATGAATTATACGCTACTTTTTAATTAAAAATTAGCAGAATCCCTTACTATAATATAATTCACCCTTTTAGTAAACACTTACCATAATGTCTATAGCATTAACTATAAAATAAAAGTAATTATTTAGTAGTAATTCTAAATCTGGATTGTTTTGTAATAATTCTGCATAAAAACCTACAAAGAGTAGGCATGCAAATACCCTAGTTCTAAGCTATTCCCTTCTTTTAAATTTTAACCTTTTTACTAAGATTCGGTGATTGATTTTTTCATTTCCCATTCGTAATCCAATTGGCGTTTTTCTAAATTAGCCGCCACTACTTTAATGGTAATTTTATCGCCCATATTAAATTTACGCCCCGATCTCCTACCTACTAATGCATAATCAGATTCTACTAATCTAAAATCATCAAAATTTGATAAAGTTGTAATACTTACAAGTCCCTCACATTTATGTTCAATGGTTTCTACCCAAAATCCAAAACTAGATACACCACTAATGATGCCTTCAAAACTTTGGCCTAAATAATCACGCATGAATTCCACTTGCTTGTATTTATTCGCTGCTCTTTCCGATTCCATCGCAGCACGTTCTCTCTCACTACAGTGCACACATTTTTGTTCTAATTCGGAATCATTCATAGGTTGTTCTAACAAAACAGATTGTACAATTCGGTGTACTAAAATATCTGGATACCTTCTGATGGGTGAAGTAAAATGACAATAATGTTCAAAGCCTAATCCATAGTGGCCAATATTATTGCTGGTATAAACCGCTTTAGCCATGGTTCTAATACCCAATTGTTCTAAAACATGTTGTTCTGGTTTTCCTTTAGAGGCCAACATTAAATCGTTAAAACTATGTGCAATATGCGTAGGTGTAGAAATATCAAATGGATAACCATGTTTTTTTGCAAAAGCAATAAAGGGTGCTAATTTTTCTTCATTAGGTTGATCGTGTACACGATACGGAAAAGGAATGGGTTCTTTTTTAATTTTAACCTGTCCCATTTTTTGTGCAATCAACTGATTGGCTTTTAACATCAACTCTTCAATTAATTGATGTGACTCTTTACTTTCTTTAATGGTAATTCCAGTAGGCTTTCCTTTTTCATCCAACGTAAAACGTACTTCTTGTGAAGAAAAATTAATAGCTCCGTTATTAAATCTGGTTTTGCGTAATTTTTGTGTCCAATCCAATAGCCATAAAATTTCATTGGAATGATCCCCTATTTTAGTATCAATTATTTCTTGTACTTGTTCGTAAGTAAATCTTCTATCAGAATGAATAATGGTTTTACCAAACCAGGTACCCACTATTTTCCCCTGTGTATCTACTTCAAAACATGCTGAAAAAGTAAGCTTATCTTCCTTTGGTCTTAGAGAACATAGTTCATTGGATATGCGCTCAGGAAGCATTGGATAAACTCTATCGGGCAAATACACTGAAGTAGCTCTTTCATAGGCTTCTTTATCTACCGCTGTTTTGGGTTGTACAAAATGGCTTACGTCTGCAATATGCACCCCTATCTCTAAATTTTTATTAGGTAAAATTTGATAAGAAATAGCATCATCAAAATCTTTGGCATCCACTGGATCAATGGTAAACGTAAGCACCTTGCGATAGTCTTTTCGTTTTGCAATTTCAGCAGCATCTATTTGATCGGTTAAAGATTTTGCAAAATCAATTACCTCTTCACTAAAGGACAAAGCAAACCCCGCTTCTGCCACTATTGATTGCATGGCTAAATCATTTTCTTGCTCAGGCGTAAATACTTTTAGTACTTCCCCTTCTGGTTTGCGACTGGCTTTTTCCCATTTGGTTAATTGCACCAATACCCGATCATTGTCCTTAGCCCCATTTAACTTATTCATGGGTATATAAATATCTGGCATAGGGAATACGCTGCTAGGTATAAAAAAAGCAGTCCTTTCTTTTACTTGCATGGTGCCTGCAAAAGAAACTTGTTTTCTCTTTAATATCTCCAATACTTTTCCTTCTTTCTTTCCAGAAGCCTGTCTAATTTTTGTTATTTTAATACTTACTTCATCCCCTTTTAAGGCGGTATTAAAGTCGTTTGGAAAAACCAATATATCATTTTCTAATCCCTGTACCATTACAAAACCCATTCCGGATTTAGCAATATCTAGTATGCCCTTGTAAGTAGTTACCAGGTGCGTATGTTTAGTGGTTGTTTTTTTTGTGTTCTTTTTAGTTCCCATTTATTTTTTTGTAAAATTGTGCAACATAATTCAACACCAATTCATTGAAATTTCTTTCTGAATCAAATAAAAATTTAGGCTTTATGGGTAATACATATAAAGGGATATTGTGTAACTCTTGTGTGTATTTGACCAATCTTACTGCGTCTTTTTCGGTGGTTAATATTAATTTGCTTTTTGATTTAATTTGATCAAATTTTTCTCTTATTTCTTGTAAGTCTTCGATAGAAAAAATATGATGATCACTGTAACTTAATTGATAATAAGTATCAGTATTTTCGTGGATATAATTTTTTAAAGGTAAAGGATTGGCTATGCCACAAACCAATAATACCTCGTCTCTCAAAGTTAAAATCCATTGATCGGCTGGATTATAAATATGATAAGGGGTTTCATATTTGATGGTTGTAAAAAATACACTTTGGTGTTGCTCGGGGTAAATTTTTTCAATGATCTCATCTCTGTCTTTTGTACTTAAATCGGCTGGACATTTAGTGACTATAATAATGTCCGCTCTTTTCGCCGATTTTCTTTCATCTCTTAAATCGCCGGTTGGAATAAAAAAATCATCACAGTACAAATTATCATATTCCGTTAATATAATATTAAAGTCTGTTTCAATTTCTCTATGCTGAAAAGCATCATCCAAAATAATAGCTTGAATTTTGGGCACATCCTGAATCAACTGAGGAATAGCTTCTATTCTTCTTTCTCCAACTGCTACGGCCACATTTGGATATTTAATATGAAACTGCATGGGCTCATCCCCAATTTCTAACGCAGTAGTTAAATGATTCGCTAAAGCATATCCTTTTGTTTTTCTTTTATACCCTCTACTTAAGGTACCTATTTTATACTCTTCAGATAAAATAGATAATAAGTGCTCCACCATAGGTGACTTTCCAGTTCCACCTAATGACAAATTACCCACACCAATCAAAGGGACATTAAATCGAACAGAATGGAGATACTTTTTATCATACATCCAATTTCTTAAAGAAACAATCCAACCATAGATAAGCGCAAATGGTAAAAGTAAAACTCTGAAGGATTTTAAAAAAACATTGTTAAAATTCATAACTATTCCAAGGCGTAATACAATGGGTTAAAGGTACATCAAATTCATGGGTATCTTGGATATTTGGAATGGGCTCAAAGTAAGAAACCCCTATTCTAGGCCTATTAGCAGGAAAGTTAACAAAATATTTATCATAGAATCCTTTACCAAACCCTATTCGATGACCTGATTGATCCACACCAATTAGTGGGACCAAAATCACATCAATGGACTCCGCCTTAATCAATTGGGTGGGCATTGGTTCCATAATCCCATATTGATTTTGCTGAATCATTTCTGTTTCGGCATAAAATTGCATCGTTAAATTAATGGGATCTATAATTGGATAAACCATTTGTATTTCAGGGATAATGGCTTTAAGGTACTTGGCCAATAATAAAGTATTGGGTTCATTGTGGTGTTCTAAAGGGTAAAAATTAGCTACACAATGTACATTGGACCAATCTAGTTTTTGTAATTGAATTAAAAGCAAATCGTCCATCTTAAGGCATTCATTGACAGACAAATTTTTTCTTTGCTCTATCAATTGTTTTCTAGCCACCGACTTAATCATACAATGAATTTTATGCTATTCAAAAAAGCTAAAAACTGTTGCCCCATAATTTCTTTGAAAACTAAATCCAGCAAAATTTTCATAATTATTGCGTGGAGTGTGTTCTAATATAAAATAACCTTCGGGTGAAATTAATTTTCTTTCCACTATAATTCTAGGTAAATCATCAATCGTATTTAAGGAATAAGGAGGCCCCGCAAAAATGATATCAAATTGTTGAGTACAACTATTTAAATATTGGAATACATCCATTCTCACCATCTGCGTATTGTCAATTTTTAAATGTTCAATATTGGATTTAATAAATTCCAACATTTGACCGTCTTTTTCAACAATGGTTAAATGACTAGCCCCTCTAGAAGCCAACTCATAACTAATGCAACCCGTACCACCGAATAAATCTAAAGTGCTTGCACCTTCCAATTGAACTCTGGTTTGTAAAATATTAAAAAGCCCTTCTTTAGCCACATCAGTAGTAGGCCTAGTATGAGGCATATGACTAGGTGGATGAATTCTCCGACCTCCATATTTTCCTGAAATAATTCTCATTAAAATATTAAATAAGGTGCGTAATAAGGATTTGGGAATTCTTTATTTAATGTGGCCCCAATTCCAGCATCTTTAATGGGAGCCATCGTAGCACTCATAAAATATGGAATTAAGGTTTGCACAAATAATGCTTGATCTTGCCCAATCACTTTTAAGTGAACTGTATTGGTATCTATACCAGACTGAATACAAGCATTTAAAACAGTAAAGATATTTTGATCTTTCTCACTTAAAGAATAATGGTTTAACAATTTTGTATGTCCTTGCTCTTTAATATGAATCATAAAATGGGCATCAAATAAAACCAATTGCACTTCATTGACACTTGTGTTTTGCAATAAAAAGCTAGCATAATGTTGCCATTTCCCTGTGGGGAAAGTTCTCGTTAATAAAGAGCTTAATTCATCAGGGATGCCATACACTAAAAAATGTTTAGCATCAATGGTGGTCGTATAAATTTCTTCGGCTTCTACTTTTCCAAAAACCAATTGTAACTCATTGGCATATTGCAATGAATCGTCTATAGCATGTTCTTTAGTTAATAACATTCTTGACCCATTCATTACAAAATAAATTTTGTTAAATACAGAATGTATTAAAGTTGAATTGTTTTGTAAAAAACCAATTAATTGATTCCAGCCAGGTTGTTCAGGCGTATTTACAAAATGTTCAATGGCCACAAATTCATTGATGAGCCTATTTTTTACTACAAAAACAATGCTTTGATGGTCCACTACTAAATAAAGATTTTCCACCTTATTATTGGCCGTACTCACTAAATTTCCATAAACGCTTAATTTCTTTTGTGCCATGTTGTAATTCTTATGCAATGATATTAAAAAAGAGGCAGTTCTTTGCAGAAACTAATTGTAGATTTGTAATTAATGAGTTCAAGTCCCACTACCCCTTCCTTACAAGTTACCATTAGCAGTAAGCAAATTTTGGCTATTTCATTGCCTATTGCTTTAGCGATAATGGTACCTCAGGTAAATTTTGTGATCAACAATATTTTCTTAGGTGCCCTTAGTTCAGAAGCACTCGCCATTGGAGGCATTACCGGGGTGTTTTATTTAATTTTTGGGGTTATGGGCCAAGGTTTAAATAATGGCCTACAAGCGCTAATTTCACGTCGTGCTGGGGAAAACAGAGTGGATGAAATTGGCATCTTATTTTCACAAGGAGTGATTATTTCCATCTTCTTATCCATCCTCGGAATATCCTTTACCTATTTTGTAGCCCCTTCCATTTTTCATAGTTTATTACACGATCCAGCACGCGCTAATACGGTGATTGAATTTCTGAAAATTAGAATTTGGGGGATTCCATTTTTATTCATCTATCAAATGCGTAATGCATTATTAGTAGGCACCAATCAAAGTAATTATTTAATTATTGGTACTGCCACCGAAGCCATCTTCAATATTTTTTTCGATTACAGTTTAATATTTGGTCATTTTGGTTTTACTGCCATGGGCTTAAATGGAGCGGCCTATGCCTCCATCATTTCTGAAGTAATGGGCTTATTAGTCATTTACTTAGTCATTCATTATCAAAAAATTGGTGCACGCTTTGAACTCTTTAAAAGCTTTTCAGTAAAATGGGAATACATTAAACTAATCTTAGTACAATCCTCTCCTATTATGATGCAGTATATGATTAGCATTATTAGCTGGGAGTTCTTTTATATTTTAATTGAACACAGAGGAGAACAAGCCTTAGCGGTGTCCAATGCGATGCGAAATATATTTGGATTTTTTGGAAGTTTTACCTGGGCCTTTGCAGCTACTGCTAATACCATGGTAAGCAATATCATTGGACAAAATATGCAGGATAAAGTAATTCCACTCATTAATAAAATTGTAAAATGGAGTTTTGGCTTTGCGCTAATGGTTTGTATATTATTAAATGTATTTGCGCATCAATTTTTGTCTATCTATGGCCAAGGCGAAGGATTTATGCAAGAAGGTATACCGGTATTAAGAGTGGTTTCCTTTGCCTTATTAATCATGTCCATCGCTACAATTTGGTTAAATGCCGTCACTGGAACAGGTCAATCAAAAATTAATTTAGCGATTGAATTTGTAGCCATTATTATTTATATAATATACGCCTACTTGACTATTGAACATTATCAATTACCTATTACCATTGGCTGGATGTGTGAAATTATTTATTGGCTGACTTTGTTAATTCCTTCCTATTTATATATACAATCAAAACGTTGGAAGGATAAGAAAATATAAAAAAGACTGAACTTTTTTACTTGCTTCTGCTTTTTTCTATGGATACGGATGCATTCCCATCAAACTGAGGAATAGGCATAATCACTTTGGTAATTTTCACAAATACTTTGTCCGCAATAGGTTGTTCTGTTAATATATCTTCAGCAATAGTAGCTACTAATGTTTCCAATAAAGGAGTAGGAATTTCCATTCTTTTTTTAACCAATGCGTATACATGAACGTAATCAATGGTTTGGTCTAATTGATCTATTATGGAAACCTTGGGTGTAAAATCTATATGTACATCTACTTTATAAGT
>CANHOY010000018.1 GCA_947462495.1 Bacteroidota bacterium | reverse complement strand
TTTGAAAATAATAATAAAGCGTTGGTCATTTTTTCAGGGCCATCTGCCTTTGTGAGTGCAAATTGGTATACCACTAAAAATATGGGAAGCACCTGGAATTATCAATCGGTTCAAGCAAAAGGTAAATTAGAAATTAAAGATGAAAAGCATTTAAAAAATTTATTAACAGCACTTACTTTGCATTTTGAAAAAGATCCAGATAGTCCAACTCAAGTAAAAAATTTATCGCCCGAGTACATGGAGCAAAATATGAAAGCTATTGTTTCTTTTGAAATTTTGGTGGATGATTTGCAACATGTTTTTAAATTAAGTCAAAACAGAGATGACGTTTCTCATGAAAATATTAAAAACGAATTAAGCAATGGGAATGCGGCTTGTAAGCATATGGCTGCTGCAATGAAACGACCCTAGTAATGGTATTAATAATTTGAAACAATAAAATATTTAATTTTTACTTGGCTCAATCAGGTCCCATAAATTTCCATAAATATCCTTAAAAACGGCAACCGTCCCATATGCTTCTTTATGTGGCGGAATGGTAAATTCAATGCCCTTGGAAATATAATTTTGATAATCTCTTTCGAAGTTATCGGTATACAAAAATAAAAATACACGTCCACCTGTTTGATACCCAATAAATTTTTCTTGCTCAGGAGTTGCTGCTTTTGCAAGCAATAACATACAACCATTTTCTGCTCCAGTAGGTTGCACCATCACCCATCTTTTAGTTTCGGATAATACGGTATCTTCGATCAATGTAAAGCCTAAAACTTTGGTATAAAATGAAATGGCTTCATCATAATCTCTTACTACAACTGCAATATGTGCTAAGTGCTGTTTCATATTTCAAATGTACAATTATTTAAAATCTTTCTATACCTTTATTACTCTATTTATTCCCAAATAATACAATATCAATGGCGGCTGTAAAAAATTTAATATTTGACTTAGGCAACGTCTTGTATGATATTGATTTTAAGAAAATGAATATTGCTTTTGCCTCTATCGGCATAGAAGGTTTTGACCAATTCTTTACATTGAATAAATCGCATCAATTGTTTTTAGATGTAGAAATGGGCTTTGTAAATGAGCAGGAATTTTATGACGGGGTAAGAACTTTATCTAATTTGCCTTTATCCAATAAGCAAATCAAATTTGGTTGGAATGCATTACTGGTAGGTTTTAGGAAAAAAAGCATTGAGTGGATTAAAGAAAATCATGCGAAGTACAATACTTTTTTATATTCCAATACCAATCAAATCCACCATGATCATTTTATAGCAGAATTTCAAAATACAATTGCGAATTATCCTTTTGTTTCTCTTTTTAAGACGCCTTATTTTTCTCATGAAATGGGTATGCGGAAACCCGATCCAGCATCTTTTATTTATATTATTGAGAAAGAGGGGTTAATGGCAGGGGAAACCCTATTTATAGATGATAATGAGCCCAATATTATCGCTGCCGCCTCGGTGGGCTTACAAGTGCTTCATTTAAAAGAAGGGATGACGGTGGAAAAGGATATCGCTTCCTATTTATAGACCCTTATTTTAGAGTCCTATTTCTTCTTAACTTCCTCAAATTCAATGTATTCTGCCTCTACTGGGGCCTCTTTTTTGGGTGCGCTTGCAGCAGCCGTATTGGGTTGTTGTGCATTTTTAAAGGCTTCTGCCTGTTGTTGTTGTTGCATTTTTTCCATATTGGCCCTAACGGTCTTTACCCCTTTACTTACTGGCAACACTACTTGGAATATTACTTTGTATAAAAAGTAGATCAACATTCCGTAAATAATTAGCTTCATCATATTGCAAAAATAAGGCGCTTGGCAATATTTTTGGGATATTTCATCCTGTTTTATTACCTTTGGTATAGAATAGAAGAAAATGTGAAGGGAACGAAATCGTTCCCTTCTTCTTTTTTAAGTATGCAAGCAAACGAGATCATAGACTTAGTGAATCCAATTTTGGAGCAACTTCTTAAAGAGGAGCCCAACTACTTCTGTGTTCAGATTAAAGTAAAGCCTACCAACAATATTAAAATATTTTTGGACGGTGATCAAGGTTTGCCCATTGAAAAGTGCACTTTCATCAATCGGAAATTATACCGAATTATGGAAGAAGCGGCCTGGTTTCCAGAAGGAGATTTTTCCTTAGAAGTGTCATCGCCTGGAATTGACGAGCCGTTATTATTGAATCGTCAGTATGTAAAAAATATAGGACGTAAAGTGGAAGTCACTTTTTTGGATGAAAGCATTAAAGAGGGAATTTTAAAAACGGTAACAGAAAAAGATATATTAATAGAATGGACAGAAGGGAAAGGTAAAAAAGCAGCAGTGCAAGAATTATTAATTCCTTTTGAACAAATAAAAACAACCATCGTTCAAATTCAATTTTAACAAACAAAAAATCAGGCAGAAGTCTGAAAAAAAATTATGTTATGGCAAGTATAAATTTGATAGAAGCCTTTCAGGAGTTTAAAGACGCAGAAAGCATTGATCGCCCTACGATGATGAAAGTAGTGGAAGACGTTTTCAAAACTTTATTAAGAAAAAAATACGGTAGCGATGAAAACTTTGATGTAATTGTAAACGCTGAAAAGGGTGACCTTGAAATTATTCGTCGTCGTCAAATTAGAGACGATGATGATGTGGATAATCCATTAGAGGAAGTATCATACTCTGAAGCAATAAAAATTCAACCCGATTATGAAGTAGGGGAAGATTTATTAGAGGAAGTTGACATCTTAGACTTCGGAAGAAGAGCCATCCTTGCGGCTAAGCAAACATTGGCTTCTCGTATCAACGATTTGAAGAAAACTGCTTTAGTGAAGAAATACTCTGACAGAATTGGCGAAATCATCAACGCTGAAATTTATCAAGTTTGGAAAAAAGAAGTCTTGTTGTTGGATGAGGAAGGCAATGAATTAATCTTACCTAAGACTGAGCAAATTCCACAAGATTTTTTCAAGAAAGGAGAAAATATTAGATCGGTTATTGCAAGAGTGGACATGAAAAATAATTCACCAGTCATTATCTTATCTAGAACAAGTCCTTTATTCCTTGCAAAATTATTAGAAATAGAAGTACCTGAAATTTTTGATGGTTTAATCACCATTAAAAAAATTGTGCGTGAGCCAGGGGAGCGTGCAAAAGTGGCAGTGGAATCTTTCGATGATCGTATTGATCCAGTGGGTGCTTGCGTAGGTATGAAAGGAAGTCGTATTCATGGAATTGTTAGAGAGTTGAAAAATGAAAATATTGATGTAATTAATTTTACCACCAATACGCAGTTGTTAATTCAACGTTCTTTAACGCCTTCAAAAATTAGTTATATGAATATTGATTCTGAAAAAATGCACGTTGATGTGTATTTAAAAGCAGATCAAGTTTCATTGGCCATTGGGCGTAGAGGGGTGAATATTAAATTAGCTTCTGAGTTAACCGGGTATGAATTAGATGTGTACCGTGAAGACGAAGAAATTGTGGATGAATTTGATATTGACTTGGATGAATTTACCGATGAAATTGAAACTTGGATTATTGATGAATTCAAGCGTGTGGGTTGCGATACGGCTAGAAGCGTATTGAATTTAGGCGCTGAAGAATTAGAAAAAAGAACCGATTTAGAGAAAGAAACGATTGCAGATGTGCGCCGTATCTTACAAGAAGAATTTGATAAAGGTGAATAACCTTTGATTTTTGAAATATATTTGTATTAGGTGACTCGTTCCGTTAAATCGGGACAAAAAACAACAGAATGTCAGAATTGAAACTACCAAGACTGTTAGCAGCTGCTAAAGAGTTCAACATCGGTCAAGATACCTTGATTGAATTCTTAGTGAAAAAAGGTTTTCCCAAAGAGGACCTTAAGGCTACAGCTAAATTAACTGAGGATCAGTATTATTCTCTGCAAGCAGAATTTCAAAGCGATAAAGTAGCTAGAAATAAAGCAGACCATGTAGAATTACCTAAAAATGCTGTTGCCGATAAAGATAAGGTGAAGAAACCTGTTGTGGTTGAAGTAGAAGCACCTAAAGTGGAAGCAAAGCCTGCTGAAAATAAAGCATGGCCTGCAGTAGAAGAAGTAAAGCCAGAAGCAAAAGTGGAAGTAGAGAAGCCGAAGAAAACAAAATTAGCTTCACCAGAATTGGAATCTCTTAAAGTAGTTGATAAAATTGATCTTTCTTTAATTGATTCTTCTACTAGACCTAAAAAATCGGCTAAAAAAACTGAAGAGCCTGAAGCAAAAACTGCTAAAGAAACGCCTGCAAAAAAATCGGCTAAAAAAACAGAAGAGCCTGCACCAGCTAAAGAAAAGCCAGCTCCTGTAGATCATTCCGTTGCGCCTGAAAATGTGCATGGAAAAATTGAAAACATTGCTACCAAAAAATTAGAAGGTCCTAAAGTAATGGGTAAAATTGATTTACCTATTAATAGCGATACACGTCCGAAGCCAATGAGTCAAGAGGAAAAACGTAAACGTAAACGTATTCCATCTCAAGGCGGTAATCCAAATCAACCTCAACAAGGGGGTGCGCAGGGTGGCGGTCAAAGACCAGGCGGTGGGTATCAAGGTCAGGGTGGTGGCGCAAGACCAGGTGGTGGGTATCAAGGTCAAGGTGGTGGTGCAAGACCAGGCGGCGGAGCAAGACCAGGACAAGGGGGTGCTCGTGGTGGAAACAGAAATGCTCCTCAAACTGCTGAACAAAAAGAAATTGGTCAAAAAGCAATTCAAGATAAGATTAAAGAGACACAAGCTAAATTAGCAGGTGCCGGTGGAAGAGGAAAAAGTTTGAAATCTAAATACAGACGTGCGAAAAGAGATGAAGCTGCAGAAAATGAAACTAATGAAGTAACAGATAATAAATTACAAGTTACCGAGTTCGTAACAGTAAGTGAGTTATCTAGTTTGATGGATGTAAGCTTTGCTGATATTATTAGCAAGTGTATGAATTTAGGCATCATGGTTTCTATTAACCAACGTTTAGATGCAGAAGTAATTGAATTAGTGGCTAGTGAATTTGGATTTGAAGTAGAGTTTGTTGGATTAGAAGATGCAGAAGAAATGGATGAAGAAGAGGAAGCAGAAGATTTAGCGAACTTAGTGGAGCGTCCTCCTATTGTAACCATTATGGGTCACGTAGATCATGGTAAAACTTCTTTATTGGATTATATCCGTAATGCCAATGTAGTAGCAGGAGAAGCAGGAGGAATTACACAACATATTGGAGCTTATGAAGTGACTTTGCCTAATGGGAAAGCCATTACTTTCTTAGATACACCCGGCCACGAAGCCTTTACAGCGATGCGTGCACGTGGTGCCAAAGTAACTGATATCGCAATTATTGTAGTAGCTGCGGATGATGCAGTGATGCCTCAAACCAAGGAAGCCATTAGTCACGCGCAAGCGGCGAATGTGCCTATGATTTTTGCAGTTAATAAAATTGATAAAGACGGCGCGAATCCTCAAAAGATTTATGAGCAATTATCTCAAATGAATATCTTAGTAGAAGCTTGGGGTGGTAAATTCCAAAACCAAGAATTATCTGCTAAACAAGGTTTGAATGTAGATTCTTTATTAGAGAAAGTTATTTTAGAATCTGATTTATTAGATTTAAAAGCAAATCCAAACAGAGAAGGTTCTGGAAGTATTATTGAAGCTTCTTTGGATAAAGGCCGTGGTTATGTAGCTACGATATTAGTTCAAAATGGAACTTTACGTCAAGGTGATTTAATTTTATCTGGTCAATATTATGGTAGAGTAAAAGCGATGTTTAACGAGCGTAATCAACGTATCGAAGTAGCACCTCCTTCAACTCCAGTGGTAATTTTAGGATTAAATGGCGCCCCACAAGCGGGTGAGAAATTTAAAGTATTTGAAGATGAAGCGGAAGCAAAAGAATTGGCCACTAAACGTGCTCAATTATTAAGAGAGCAAGGTTTAAGAACTAGAAAACATATTACATTGGATGAAATTGGTCGTCGTTTGGCCTTAGGCAACTTTAAGGAATTAAATATTATTATTAAAGGTGACGTGGATGGTTCTGTAGAAGCCTTAAGTGATTCTTTACAAAAATTATCGACCGAAGAAATTGCCATTAGAGTTATTTTAAAAGGAGTAGGACAAATTTCTGAATCGGATGTATTGCTTTCTGCTGCTTCTGACGCCATCATTATTGGATTTAACGTAAGACCTTCTATGCAAGCCAATAAGTTGGCTGAAACGGAAGGGGTAGAGATAAAATTATATTCTATCATCTACAACGCCATTGACGAAATTAAGAGTGCGATGGAAGGTATGTTGGAGCCAAAAATTCAAGAAAAAATTGTGGCCAACGTAGAAGTAAGAGAAGTGTACAAGTTTGACAAAGCCACGGTGGCAGGATGTTTTGTATTAGATGGCAAATTAAGTAGAAATAGTAAAATACGTATTATTCGCGATGGTATTGTGGAGTACCCTAAAGGCGAAGGACAAAGCGCTGAGCTGGGTAGCTTAAAACGTTTCAAAGATGATGCCAAGGAAGTGGTTTCTAATATGGAATGCGGATTAACTATTAAAAACTTTATTGATTTAAAAGTGGGAGATATTGTGGAAGCTTTTGAAGAAGAAGAAGTTAAACGTACTTTATAAAAAAATTAAGAATTGCTATTTGGAAGTGAATTCTAAGTAGTAGTACTTTGTATAATAATAAAAATATTGATGAAATTATTTAAAGTTATTTTTTCTTTTGCTTTTCTATTAAGCTCTTTTCATTCAAAAGCGCAAATAAAAAAAGTATTGGCAGATAAAATTGTAGCCACTGTTGGTGATAAATATATTTTAAAATCCGACATTGAAAATGCGATTTCCGATTATAGAAGACAAGCCCAAGGTCAAGAGAATGTGATTCTACCCACTGGTTGTCAAATTATTGAGGGGCAATTAATTCGTAAGGCATTGGTTTTGCAAGCACAAAAAGATTCCATTAACGTAACAGAAGAAGAAGTAGAAAATGCAATTGATAGCCGTATTAGAAATTTTATTCAACAATTTGGTTCTAAAGAAGCCTTAGAAGAAGTAGCGGGTAAGTCGGTTATTCAATTAAAAGAGGATTTTCGTTCTTTGATTAAAGAACAAAGATTAGCCGATCAAATGCAGGAAAAAATAGTAGATAAAATAAAAATCACCCCTAATGAAGTAAAGGCCTATTATGAAACAATAAATGTTGATAGCTTGCCTTTGTATGAAAGTGAAGTGCAGGTTATTTCTTTGGTCATGCATCCAAAGGCCAATAGAGATGTGGAAGAATACGTTATTCAACAAATGCTTGGCTATAGAAAACAAATTGATGCAGGTATTAATTCTTTTGATCAATTGGTTAAATTATATTCTGAAGACCCTAGCGCTAAAGAAAATTTAGGGCAGTTTAGTTTAAATAGAAATGAACGCAATTATGATCCAGCATTTATGTCTGGGTCCTTTAGATTAAAGGAAGGTCAAATTTCTGCTCCTATCAAATCAAAATTCGGTTATCATATTATACAACTTCTTTCAAGATCGGGGGATGATGCGGTGGTAAAACACATTTTACGTATTCCTCCTATTACCAACGATGAGATTAAAGAAACCAAACTTTTTTTAGATAGCCTTAGAAAAGAAATTATTGCTGGTAGAATGTCTTTTGGTGAAGCGGTCAATAAAAATAGTGATGACGATCAAAGTAAATTCAGTGGTGGTGCAGTGACTGGTCGTGATGGCTCTACCTATGTAAATATTGATCAATTAGATAAAGAAATGGTGATGTTGATCAAAAATATGAAACCAGGTGATATTTCTGAACCTCAAGTGTTTGAAGATGAGCGTGGAAGAAAAACAGTAAGATTGGTCTATTTTAAAGAAAGAACTACACCACATAAAGAAAACTTAAAAGAAGATTACAATAAAATTGCTCAGAGAGCATTAGAGGTAAAAAAATCTAAAGCATTAGAGTCTTGGTTTAAAGTGAACGTGCCAGGTTTTTATATTTTTATAGACACCGACTACCAAAGCTGTTTGGAATTAAAAGACTGGAACAAAGTAGCTACTGAAATGGCTACAGAAAAAGTTTATTAATATTTTTTATGCAAATCACATCATTTCCCAATAAGGAAAGAGGCCATGTTCAATTCGATTGGTTAGATACCTACCATAGTTTTAGTTTTGGTCAATACCATGATCCCAAGAAAATACATTATGGAGCACTTCGAGTGTTGAATGATGACAAAATTGATGAAGGCATGGGTTTTGGGACACATCCTCACGACAATATGGAAATTATTACCATTCCATTATTTGGCGACTTACACCACCGAGACAGCACTGGACGTGATTGTATTATCAAAGAACATGATGTTCAAATTATGAGTGCAGGAAGTGGCATCCAACATAGTGAGGTAAATCCAAATAAGGACAAAAGAGTGGAATTATTCCAAATATGGATTTTCCCTAAGGAGCGTAATATTACCCCTAGGTATGATCAAAAATCATTCCTTCCTAAGGATAGAGAAGATCAGTTATTGACTGTTGTTTCGCCCAATGACCCCAATACTTTATTCATTAATCAAGATGCTTGGTTGTCTTTAGGTCATTTTATCAAGCCTTTTACTTCTGAATACGCCTTTCATCAGAAAGGTCAAGGATTATACGCTATGTGTATTGAGGGCAATTGTACTATTGGGGGCCAGCTTCTTGGTCGTAGGGACGCAGTTGGAATAAGTGGGGTAGATTCGGTCTCTATTGAGGCCGCTGCTGGCGCTGACCTTTTATTGATAGAGATTCCTTATTTTATTGCTGGCGCTTAGTTGAAAAGTTTTTTACTACTTCAGACTAAACAATACCGAACTATTGTAAATTTGTAGCTCCTTAAACTCCATCATGAGCGACGAAATCAAACACGAGTGTGGGCTAGCCTTCATTCGACTTAGAAAACCACTTTCTTATTATCTTCAAAAAAGAGGGTCGGTTACCTACGGATTAAATAAGCTCTATCTGTTGATGGAAAAACAACACAACCGTGGACAAGATGGCGCTGGTTTGGCTACGCTTAAGTTAAACATTGAACCCGGTAATCCTTTTTTATACCGATTGCGCAGTAATGCTCAACAACCCATTGCCGATTTATTTTATAAAATTGGTTTAGAGATTCAAGAGCTTGAGAAATTTCAACCTGATATTTCCAAACATCCTGGTTTAATGAAAGGTCATTTGCCTTTTATGGGTGAGATTTTATTAGGGCATTTGCGTTATGGCACCCAAGGGAAAAACAATGTTGAATTTTGTCATCCTTTTATCAAAAGAAATTTAGTACCTGGAAAAAATTTAGCCCTAGCCGGTAATTTTAATTTAGTTAATACGGATGAGCTTTTTGCACATATCAAATTAGATCCGGGTCCTTTTGAAAAAGAAAGTGATTTAGCAGCCATGATGGAAGTGATTCATCATTTCTTGACTTTGGAAGAAACGATTAATCCCAATAAACCTAATATTGCAGATGTGCTTAAAAAAGCAGTCCCTTTATTTGATGGAGGCTTTACGGTGGGTGGTTTGGTAGGGAATGGCCATAGCTTTATTTTAAGAGATGCCAATGGTATAAGACCTGCCTATTATTATATTGATGACGAGGTGATTGTTGCTGCAAGTGAAAGAGCAGCCATTAGAACCACTTTTAATGTGGCGGAAAATGAAGTGCTAGAACTAATGCCAGGACAGGCTTTGCTAGTGGATGATGAAGGTAAATATAGTATTGAACAAATTATTGAACCTAAAGAAAGAAGAGCATGCTCTTTTGAAAGAATCTATTTTTCAAGAGGAAGTGATGAGAAAATTTATAGAGAACGTATAGCCTTAGGCAATCATTTAAGTAAAATAGTTTTAGAAAGAATTGATAACGATTTAAAAAATACTATTTTTTCTTATATCCCAAATACGGCCGAAGTAGCTTTTTATGGTTTGCTCAAAGGCATGGAAGAATACCTGAATAAGATTAAAGTAGAAAGAATCTTAAGTTGGGGGAAAGACGTGGATCCTGAAAAATTAGAAGCGATGATTAATCGTAAAATTAGACAGGAGAAAATTGCTATTAAAGATGTGAAGTTGCGCACTTTTATTACAGAGGATACCAATAGAAACGAAATGGTGCAGCACGTTTATGACATTACTTATGGTACTGTTCGCAAAGATGAAGATACTTTAGTAATTATTGATGACAGCATTGTAAGAGGTACTACCTTGAAAGAGAGTATTATAAGAATGTTGTCTCGTTTAGGACCTAAGAAAATTATAGTAGTTTCTTCTGCACCTCAAATAAGATATCCTGATTGTTATGGTATTGATATGAGTAAGATGAACGATTTCATTGCCTTTAGAGCTGTGATTGCGTTATTGAATGACAAGGGGATGAATAATGTTATTGATGAGGTGTATCAAAAAATTATAGCATTAGAAGCGGCCAATGAATTACATACAGAAAATGTAGTTCGTCAATTGTATAAGCCCTTTACGCCGGAAGATATTTCAGATAAAATTGCACAATTAATTACACCGGAAAATATTAAAATTCCTGTGGAAGTGATTTATCAAACAATCGAAGACTTACATGAGTGTTGCCCTACCAATACTGGGGATTGGTATTTTACAGGTAATTATCCAACTCCAGGTGGCAATAAAGTTTGTAATAAAGCCTTTAAAAATTATATTGAAGGGAAAAATGTAAGAGGCTATTAATAAATGGCTTCCCCGAGTACATTGGGAGATACATTTTAATTCCTTTTAAAAAATATATGTTGAATACTAAGTATCTACTTAGACTCTATAGCATATAGCATTGATATTCATACCTGCTCCAACGGATGCGAATATGACCACATCACCTTTATTTAATTGATGCTCTTTGTATTTTCCGTGTTTGACCATGTCATACAAAGTAGGGATGGTTGCCACCGAGCTATTGCCTAAATCATGAATGCTCATGGGCATTACATTTTCTGGAATGTCTTTGATGCCGTATAATTTAAACAGGGCTTTTATAAAACCCTCATCCATTTTTTCATTAGCTTGATGCAAAAAGAATTTTTTTACATCATGAATATCAATACCTGCCTTTTCAATACACTCCTTCATTGCAATAGGCACATTTTTAATGGCATACTCGTACACCTTACGTCCTTTCATTTTGATATACCTGGTTGCCTCTTCTCCTTCAGGGTGATAGGATTTGCCCAAATATAAAAAATACGTTTCGTCCATACAGTGGCTTTGAACACTACTTGCTAATATACCACTTTGTGCATCTGTTGAATTTTCAACAATACAAGCTCCTGCACCATCACTAAAAATCATACTGTCTCTGTCATGTGGGTCTATAACACGACTTAGTGTTTCAGCACCAATGACCAAACATCTTTTAGCCAAACCTGATTTGATAAAGGAATCTGCCTGTATCACGCCTTGTATCCAACCAGGACAACCAAATAAAATATCATATGCCACACAGCTTGGGTTACGAATACCTAATAAATTTTTTACTCTAGAAGCAATGGCAGGAATAGTATCAGATTGTGTTGTACCTGACAGTACGTTGCCAAAATTATGTGCTACAATAATTTGATCAATGGTTTCAGGATCAATGCCTGCATCTTGAATGGCCAATTCGGCCGCTTTGGTGGCTAGGTCGGAAGTGTTTACATTTTTTTCTGCATACCTTCTTTCATAGATACCAGTAATGTCTTTAAATTTTTCAAATATTTCTTCGTTGGGAGTAGTAATTTTTACGCCATCTTCTCCGTAAAAACTATGCTCCTTAAAAGAGCTATTTGAAATTACAACTCCAGGAATATAACTTCCGGTTCCAGTAATTATTGTAGCCATTTATAAAGGTGGTTATTGTTTAGTAATTGTTGGATAAACTAAGGTAAGTATTTATAGCGAATCTAAATGTATTTGTCCCCCTTGTGTCTTTTTACTTCAGCCACATATTCTTTTATGGATTGTTCTTTTTCTTTGCTACAAATTAGTAATACATCTTTTGTATCGACAATAATAAAGTCATCTATTCCTTGAACTACCACCAATTTATCTTTAGGGGCATTGATCATACACTTGGTAGCATCAATTACTATTACATTGTTAGAGGCAACTGCATTTCCAAAATAATCTTTTTCCATATTTTCATAGGCGCTATTCCAGGTACCTAAATCACTCCAACCAAAAGCAGAAGGTAATACATACACATTGTCTGCTTTTTCCATAATAGCAATGTCTATAGAAATATTAGTACACTGAGGATATATTTTTTCTATGGCTTGCTTTTCATTTTCTGTATTAAAATTTGCTTTTTCTTGATCAAACAATTCAAACATTTCTGGCTGGTACTTTTCAAATGCTTTTAAAATAACGCTGGCTTTCCATGCAAAAATGCCAGCGTTCCATAAAAAATCACCACTGGCTAAAAAAGATTCTGCAATTTCCTGTGTTGGTTTTTCTGTGAATGTTTTCACTTTATACACTCCATTACTCACTTCTAAGCCTTCATATTGAATATATCCATATCCTGTATTAGGATTAGTTGGTTTAATGCCTAATGTGGCTAAAGCATTGATATTAGATACAAAGTCAAGTGCTTTTTCAACAATTTTTTGAAAATTTTCTTGTTCTAATATAAGGTGATCGCTTGGGGCTACTATAAAAGTGGCTTTAGGATCTATTTGTGCTAATTTAAAAGAAATGTAAGCAATACAGGGCGCTGTATTTTTTTTACTAGGTTCTGCTAATATATTTTGTTCAGGTAATTGAGGCAATTGCTTTTTTACAATATCGACATACTCGGAAGAAGTAACAATGAAAATATTTTCGGCAGGTATAAAAGGAAGATACCTTTCGTAAGTCCATTGAATTAAAGTTTTTCCGGTATTTAAAACATCTAAAAATTGTTTAGGATAGGCCGTCCTACTCATTGGCCAAAATCTACTTCCAATTCCGCCGGCCATGATGGCCACATAATGATGTTTATTTTGCATAAGTGCTAATAATTTATAAAATTCCTTCTTTCATTAAATCGTGGATATGTATCATGCCTACATATTTATTATTGGATGCTACAATTAATTGACTGATATCGTGATGCTCCATTAATGCTAAAGCTTCTACTGCCAATGCATTTGGACTAATGGTAACGGGGGCGGCATGTGCAATTTGGGCAGCTGTTAAATCTTGTAAACTTGAATATTTTTCTAACATACGACGAATATCTCCGTCGGTAATGATGCCCAATACATTTTCTTTTTCATCCAATACAACGGCCGCGCCTAATCTACTTTTTGAAATAGTTAGAATCACTTCTTTTAAAGAGGTGGTATTAAATACAGCTGGTTTCGGATTAACTTGCGCCATTTGTCCAGTAGTCAGTGTTAATCTTTTTCCTAAATTTCCACCTGGATGAAATTTTGCAAAGTCAATTGCTTTAAACTCTTTCATTTCCATTAAGCACATCGCTAATAAATCACCCATGACCATTTGAGCAGTGGTAGAGGCGGTAGGTGCTAAATTATGTATACAAGCTTCTTTGACTACTGTGGTATTCAAAATCCATTTTGCTTCTTTAGCTAAATAACTTTCCATATTACCCACCATGGCTACTAATGTATTTCCAAACTGTTGAATAAGTTGTACTAAATTTTTGATTTCAGGACTTTCGCCACTTTTGCTAATTATTAAAACAATATCATTTGGATGAATGATGCCCGAATCGCCATGGATGGCATCGGCTGCATGTAAGTATAAGGCGGCAGTTCCGGTGGAGTTTAAAGTGGCTACTATTTTTTGAGCAATGATGGCACTTTTGCCAATTCCACTTATAACCAGTCTGCCCTTTGTTGCATAAACCGCTTTGACTACTTCCACAAATGCAGTATCAATATGAGATTGTAATCCATTTAAAGCGGCAGCTTCAATTTCAAGCGTCCTTTTTGCAATAGAAATGATTCTTTGGTCCATAGGCGATATAAGAAGGAGCAAAGTTAATGTTTCATCCACATTGATGCTCTATTTTTCGAAAAGCTTTATTTATTTAAAAATAGTTGACCGAGTTTAAACAATAGTGAATTATTTTCGTTAACTTAATTACCAACTTACACCGAAACAGCTGATTTTAAGATAATTACAGATGGCGACCACCAAAAAAACCATAAAGAAGGCCTCAACCACCACTTTAAAGGAATCCCCCTTTAGTTTAGCGGCCATTTTGAGCGCTTTAGAACAATATTTTGGTTTTAAAGCATTTAAAGGAACACAGGAAAAAGCCATTCTATCCCTTTTAAGTGGAAGAGACACTTTTGTGATTATGCCTACAGGAGGCGGTAAAAGTTTATGCTATCAATTGCCTGCTTTAATGTTGCCTGGTTGTGCCATCGTCGTTTCCCCTTTGATTGCCTTAATGAAAAATCAAGTAGACTTAGTTAGAGGATATAGTGAAAATGATGAAGTCGCCCATTTTTTAAATTCTTCTTTAAATAAGGGACAAATTAAAGAAGTTAAGGCCGACTTATTAAGCGGAAAAACCAAATTATTATATGTTGCCCCTGAAACTTTAACCAAGCAGGAAAACCTAGATTTTTTTAGTGATTTAAAGGTTTCATTTTTTGCGGTGGATGAAGCGCATTGTATTTCAGAATGGGGCCATGATTTTAGACCAGAATACAGAAGGCTAAAAGAAATGATGGAAGAAATAAATCCATCCGTTCCAATTATTGCATTAACGGCCACAGCGACACCTAAAGTACAAAGTGATATTGTAAAAAACTTAGCCTTGCGTGATCCGGAAGTTTTAATTTCTTCTTTTAACAGAGCTAATTTATATTATGAAGTACAACCTAAAGTAAAAAAAGAAGTTACTGTAAAACATATAGTAAGGTATATCTCACAACATAAAGGGAAAAGTGGTATTATTTATACGCTCAATCGAAAAACAACAGAAGAATTGGCAGACTTATTAAAAGCCAATAAAATAAAAGCAGTAGCCTATCATGCCGGACTAGATCAAAAATTAAGGGCAGATAGACAGGATCAGTTTTTAAATGAGGATGTTCAAGTAATTGTTGCCACGATTGCCTTTGGCATGGGTATTGACAAACCAGATATTCGATTTGTCATACATTATAACATTCCTAAATCGATTGAAAATTATTATCAAGAAACAGGTCGTGCAGGCAGAGATGGATTAGAAGGGAATTGCATTTTATATTATTCTCATAAAGACGTTTCTAAACTCGAGCATTTTTTAAGAGACAAACCACTTAAT
>CANHOY010000017.1 GCA_947462495.1 Bacteroidota bacterium | reverse complement strand
TTTCCTTTTACAGGAATTGCATTTTTTAAAGGGGCTTTAATAGGAGTGGCTTTTTTTAGAGGTGTTTTAACAGGTACCGCTTTTTTAACAGGTGCCACTTTTTTGGGAACGACTTTTTTTACAGGTGCTACTTTTTTAGGAGCCACCTTCTTAACAGGTACTGCTTTTTTTGCAGGCGCTGCTTTTTTAGGAGCGACCTTCTTAACAGGTACTGCTTTTTTTGCAGGAGCTGCTTTTTTAGGAGCCACCTTCTTAGCAGGTGCTACTTTTTTTGCAGGCGCTGCTTTTTTAGGAGCTGCCTTCTTAACAGGTGCTGCTTTTTTAGGAGCTGCCTTTTTGGGAGCTGGTTTTTTTGTAGCCATATTTATCCTTTTTGTCTAACTGAAATTCGTAATTGATGCTCATTTATCTCCACAAGAACTCCCTCTTTGATGGAAGGAACCCAGTCTATTTGGTGCGCGAGAATTTCGCGGCAAATATAGTCTGAAAATTGAATAATGGAACCCTTCAACTCTGTATTATCCTCAATTTCAAGCAAAATCTTGTCCGTTAAGTCAAAATTACTGTCTTTTCTGATGTTTTGGACCCTATTGACCAGCTCCCGTGCGTTCCCTTCCATTAATAATTCAGGACTAATGGTGATATCCAAGGCCAGGGTAAGTGCGTTTTTAACCGCAACACTCCATCCCGGAATGTCTTCAGCTATAATATCTACTTCGTTGATTAGCAATTGAATAGTCTCTCCCTCCAACACTAATGGCAATGACCCGTCTTTTTCTAAGCTGCTTATTTGAGCCTGGGTCAAATTAGCAATAAGTGCTGAAGCCTGTTTCATCTTGGTTCCCAATTTCGCACCCAAAATCTTAAAATTCGCTTTTACCTTTTTACTGATCACCCCTTCTGTATCGGTGATATAATTTATTTCTTTAACGTTTACTTCTGCTAAAATTAATTCCTCCATTTGCTCAATGGCTTTTTTCATAGCAGGGTCTAAAACAGGTATTAATATTTTTTGTAATGGCTGACGAACTTTGATGTTTACCTTTTTTCGTATTGATAAAACCAAAGAACAGATGTCTTGTGCCATTTGCATTCTTGTTTCTAATGCTGCCTCTATTTTAGTACTATCTGCTTTAGGAAAATCTACATGATGTATAGAACTTACTTTATGTTTTTTGGTGATGCTATTTAAATTTCTAAATATTTGATCACAGAAAAAAGGAGCAATCGGTGCCATTAACCTAGTAATGGTTTCTATACATTCATACAAAGTTTGATAAGCTGCAATTTTATCTTCGGTATACGTGCCTTTCCAAAAACGTCTACGACACAAACGCACATACCAATTACTTAAATGCTCATCTACAAAAGTTTCAATCGCACGACCTGCCGTGGTAGGCTCAAAATCGTCCATGGCGTTGGTCACCGTTTGAATTAATGTATTAAGTGAAGAAATAATCCAACGATCTATCTCGGGTCTATCCTTTAAAGGAATAGGCGCTTGTTCAAAATGAAAATTATCTACATTGGCATACAACACAAAAAATTGATAAGTATTATATAAAGTGCCAAAAAACTTTCTTTGTACTTCTTGTATGCCTGCTAAATCAAATTTTAAATTATCCCATGGAGAAGCGTTCGTTACTAAATACCAGCGTGTCGCATCCGCTCCATATTTTTCAATGGTCTCGAATGGATTCACCACATTACCCAATCGCTTACTCATTTTATTGCCATTCTTATCTAATACCAACCCATTACTCATCACCGCCTTATAAGCCACGCTGTCAAATAGCAATACACCCAAAGTATGCAATGTATAAAACCAACCACGAGTTTGATCCACCCCCTCGCAAATAAAGTCCGCTGGGAAAGCTTGTCCTTTATCAATAAAATCTTTATTCTCAAAAGGATAATGCCATTGCGCATAAGGCATTGCACCCGAATCAAACCAAACGTCTACTAAATCTGAAACACGTTTCATAGGTTGACCTGTTGCACTTAAAATTTCTATCTGGTCTACAAATGGTTTGTGTAAATCAACGTCTAACTTACCATCAATTATTTTTAAATTAACTTCCTTATTTAATCCTTTCTCTTTAGCAGCTGTATAGGCTTTAGTTAATTCATCTATCGATCCAATGCAAATTTCTTCGGTGCCATCCTCTGTTCTCCAAATAGGAAGTGGTGTACCCCAATAACGGCTTCGAGATAAATTCCAATCTACCATATTCTCTAGCCAATTTCCAAAACGCCCTTCGCCAGTGCTTTTCGGCTTCCAATTGATGGTCTTATTTAACTCCACCATCCTGTCTTTAACTGCAGTAGTTTTAATAAACCAAGCATCTAATGGATAGTATAAAATGGGCTTATCCGTTCTCCAACAATGCGGATAGTTATGCTCATACTTCTCTACTTTAAACGCACGATTTTCTTTTTTCAACTTCACAGAAATATCTACGTTCACATCTTGATATTCTTTTTCATCTTTGTAATTTTTTACATAGCGGCCGCTAAATTCACCTACCCCTTCTACAAATTTTCCTTCTCTATCTACCAATGTGATGATGCCTAAATTATTTTTTTGTCCTACCTTATAATCGTCTGCACCAAAAGCTGGAGAAGTATGTACAATTCCCGTTCCATCTTCGGTAGTTACAAAATCACCCAATACAATTTTAAAAGGATCTCCCTCAAAAGTACTTGGATCATTAGCTTCAAAGGGCATTAACTGCTCGTAACGCAATCCATTCAATTGGCTTCCTTTGCAAGTAGCAATTATTTTCCATGGAACTATTTTATCTCCTTCTGCAAAACTTTCTAAGTTTAATCCTTCTTCTTTAAAATATTTTCCTACCAAGGCTTTCGCCAACAAAACATTTACTGGAATGGCTGTATAAGGATTGTAAGTGGCCACTAAAACATATTCAATATTAGGCCCTACAGTTAATCCTAAATTGGAAGGCAAAGTCCATGGAGTAGTGGTCCATGCCATATAAAATACTTCCTCCGATGGTACAGTAGCCCCTTTCACCGAATCAAATAAAAATTGGCTATCTGAATTTTTCAATGCTTTAAACATCGCTACCGCCGAAGTATCTTTTACATCTTTATAGGTTCCTGGCTGATTTAGTTCATGAGAACTTAATCCCGTACCTGCTGCAGGTGAATAGGGTTGTATACTTACACTTTGATACAAATACCCTTTTTTATATAGTGTACTTAATATCCACCAAAGGGTTTCTATATAATTATTTTCAAAAGTGATGTAGGGATTATTTAAGTCAACCCAATAACCCATTTTATTGGTAATATCATCCCACTCTTTTTTATAACGTAAGACCGCTTCTCTACATTTTTTATTGTACTCTTCTACACTAATTTTTTTTCCAATATCTTCCTTGGTAATCCCCAATTCTTTTTCTACACCCAATTCAACTGGCAAACCATGTGTATCCCATCCCCCTTTTCTTTTTACTTGAAAGCCCTGCATCGTTTTATATCTACACATCATGTCTTTTAAAGTTCTTGAAATAACATGATGTATGCCAGGCATTCCATTGGCACTTGGAGGCCCTTCATAAAATACAAAAGGCTTTTGACCTTCTCTTAAAGTCACAGATTGCTCAAAGGCTTGCTCTGATTTCCAGGCAGCTAAAATCTCTGCCTCAATAGCGGGAAGATTTAGTCCATTTAATTCGGGGTACTTGTTATTCATAAAACGCTTATCCTAGCTCATTTTTAGGGCTCGAAGGTACGAATAAGCTTGTAAAAAAGGCCAGTCGAATTTTAGGATACAGATAACGATAAATGACTAGTTGGAAGCCTCTTCAGGCCCATTGGCTATTGGCTCAGTTGGCTCCTTAAATAGCTTCTTTTGAAAGAGAAATAAGGCAATAACCCCTGTACTAATGGAGGCATCGGCAAAATTAAATACAGGACGAAAAAACTCAAACTCTTCTCCACCCCATATTGGAAACCATTTTGGAAACTGCCCTTCTCGTATGATGGGGAAATAAAACATATCTACCACTTTCCCATGTAAAAAGGAAGCATAGCCGCCGCCACTTGGAAATAGATGCGCTACCATGGTGGTATAAGGATAACTGGCCTCAAAAATAAGACCATAAAATAAGCTATCTATTAAATTACCTACTGCCCCTGCATAGATTAAAGAAGCACATAGGATAAAACCACTATGGTACTTCTGTTTGATAAAGCCTTTAATTAAAAAAGTACCCCATACTACTGCAGCCAATCTAAATAAGGTTAAAATAATTTTTCCAAAGCCACCCCCAAATTTCAACCCCCAAGCCATGCCTTCATTTTCTACAAAATGCAGTCTAGCCCAATCACCTATTAAGGCATGCTCCTCTCCTATAAAATAATTTAGTTTGATATAAAATTTTAGCGCTTGATCAATAAAAATAATCAACGCTATCAATGCAGCTACTTTTTTCCCGTTCATAGATTTTAAATAATTGTGGCAAAGATAAGTTAGTCTTGAATATAGACCCGTTTTACTCTTTGTCCAATGGAAGTTAATATTTCATAGGGAATAGTTTCTGCCCAGCTAGCCAACTGCTCAATGGGTAAATTAGGTCCAAAAACTTCCACCCGATCCCCCACTTTTATATTGGGCAAAGCTGTAATATCAATCATCGTCATGTCCATGCAAATATCTCCAATAATAGCTGCCCTTTCACCTGCTATCCACATGGCCCCTTTCCTATTACCTAGTTTTCGGTTATACCCATCGGCATAACCTAATCTAACAGTTGCAACCACTGTTTCTTTTTCTAAGGTCCCGGATCGATTGTAACTCACTGTTTCGTTAGGAGCAACGGTTCTTATTTGAGAAATAGTCGTATGTAATTGTAATACATTTTCAAAACCATTATCTGAAGATGAAATACCAAACATACTAATCCCTAAGCGAACCATGTCTAAATGATATTTAGGATGGTCTAGGATAGCCCCGGAATTAGAAATATGTTTAATTGTATCATATCCCAAAGCTTGTTCAATTTCGTTAGCCCATTTATTAAATTTAGCTAATTGTTCTTCTGTAAATAATTTATACTGCTCCTTTCCACTAGCACTTAAGTGGCTAAAAATAGATTGTACTTTTAACCATGCCTCTTTTTTTAGAAACGTACCAATTGCACTTATCTCTTGCTCATCAAAACCCAATCGGTTCATTCCCGTATTTAATTTGATATGAATGGGGAAATTGGGAATAGATTGTTGCTTTACAAATGCAGCAAATTGTTCTAATAAATCAAGGGAGAATATTTCGGGTGCTAAGTGGTATTGAATCAACACATCAAATGCTGCACTATCTACATTCATTACCATGATTGGTATATGTATCCCTGCTTTTCTAAGTTCCACGCCTTCATCGGCATAGGCTACTGCCAAATAATCAACATGATGGAACTGAAGTATTCTGGCAATTTCAATACTACCGGCCCCATAACCAAATGCTTTCACCATGGCCATTATTTTTACAGAAGGGCCTATTTTATTTTTTACCAATTTAAAATTATGAACCAGCGCCGTCAAATTTACCTCCAACTGAGTTTGATGCACTTGATATTGTAATACCTTGTTTATTTTTTCAAATTCAAACACTCTAGCCCCTTTTAATAAAATAAATTCTTCTTTAAATAAAGTAGTATCCAAATTCGATAAAAAATCTTTAGTACTTTGATAAGTTTGAATGGATAGACGGTTTGAAAATAGGGTTGTATTTTTTTTCAAAAACGAATCCCAATGCATACCAATTGTTATAATTTTTTTGATAGGATAGGCTTTCAAAAGATCTGCAGCGGCTATATATTGTTGCTCACCAGCCTGAGCAAAATCTGAAATAATGAGTGTGAGGGGAAGCAGTCCTGCTTGCTGCTTAGCATATTCTAAAGCCAATGCCATGGATGATAAATCATTGCTATAACTATCATTTAATAAATAACATTGGTGCATCCCTTTTTTTATTTGCATGCGCATTTCTAAATGCTTTAACTGAAGCACTTCTGACTGAATAGTGGTATCGGCGATTCCCAAAAACAATAAAGTAGCCCAACAGGTAATGGTATTTTCAATTGAAGCTTTATCGGAAAAAGGGATCTCTAAGGTTTTTGATTGTTCTTCATATTGGGCTTGAATTGTAACCCCATTTTGATGTAAGGTTTCAGAGGTGATATATAAATTGGCTTTTTTATTGGACCCCCAAGAAATTATTTTTTGCTCTTTTCGATGAGTGACTTTATCAATTATCGAAAAGGGCGCTATCACTGTGTTGGCCTCTTTAAATAAAAGCCATTTTTCATTTAATTTTTCTTGTTCATCAAGAAAGCCCTCTTGGTGCGCTGTTCCTATATTGGTAAAAATGCCAATAGTAGGGTTAATAATGTTTTTTAAAATTTGCATTTCTCCTTTAGTGGAGATGCCTGCCTCAAACAGGGCTAAATTGAAATCGTCACTCATTCCCCAAACACTTAAGGGCACTCCAATTTGCGAATTATAACTTCTAGGACTTTTTATAATTTTAAATGACCCCTCTAACAACTGTGCCAACCATTCCTTAACAATAGTTTTACCATTGCTTCCTGTAATACCTATCACCGGATAGTTAAATAAAGATCGGTGTTGCATTGCAATGTTTTGCAATGCCTTATAGACATTATCAACTAAAATAAAATTGCATTGCGGAAAAGGGGTACAATCAAAATTAGGCTCCACTACAAAATTCCTAACCCCTCTTTGCACTAAGTCTGCTATAAAATCATGGCCATTTTGATGAGCTGTTTTTAAGGAAAAAAATAAGCTAGTTTCTGGGAAAACAAGTCGGCGACTATCAATAAGCAAATACGCAATTTCCGCATCCTGTACCAAAACTAAATGGGCAGAGATGCTATGGGCAATATGTTTAATAGTAGTGTGCAAGGTTGCAATTAGGATACTTCTTTCTTATGTTCTTTGGCTAATTTTTGTTTAGCTGTAAATATGGAATAGAAAATAGACCCTGAAATACAAAAAATGATGAAAATCAAAGATATAAGCACTTGAGTATTTTTATCGACCCATTCGCTAATATAATGTTCGCCTAACATTTTTATTCCAATAAAAATAAGCACAATGGCAATGCCTTGTTGAAGGTGTTCAAATTGATTCACCGCGCCTCTTAATAAAAAGAACAAGGAACGCAAGCCTAGGATAGCAAATATATTAGAAGTGTATATCACCAAACTGCTATTAGAAATGCCCATTACTGCCGGAATAGAATCCAAGGCAAAAACCAAGTCTATCATAGCTAGTAAAATTACTACTACAAATAAACTCGTATACAATGGCTTATTATTATGATCTCTTATTACAAATTTCCCGTCCCCGTCGGTATTGCCAATAGGTAAATATTTTTTTAAAAATAAATAAACTTTGGACTCATGTGGATCAAATTGACTATCCTCTCCAGCTATAAACATGTTATATCCTGTATACAATAAAAACACACCAAAAATATAAAGCAACCATGAGAATTTAGCTACCAATGCTACCCCTATAGTGATAAAAACCACTCTAAGTAAAATAGCAATTAATATACCAATCAATAAAACCCGAGGAATATGTTTTTCTTTGACTTTAAAAGAACTAAATATAAGAATGAAAACAAAAATATTATCTATACTTAAACTCCACTCCATCAAGTAACCGCTCAGGTATTCTAGCGCCAATTTTTGGCCTTCTTCTACCCACATAAAAATAAAAAATGCAAGGGCCAATAAAACCCATATAAAAGTTTGACGCAAGGCCTGCCCAATAGAGATGGTTGCATTTTTTTTACTCAAAAATCCTAAATCAAGTGTTAATGCAATTACAATTACACATCCAAAAACCAGGTAAACTATTTGATCTGTTGTCATAGTGCGAAGTTAAGACATCCTATGCTACACAGCAAATTGACGTTTTCTGTAAAAAAACCAGAGGGCGAAGCCGATAATTAGTAATAGCAAGGGGCTAGCAATGATTATCATTTGCCATAACAATCTATTGGCCTCCACTTTTTGCTTGTCTAATAAGCGTAAAACAACGAGCTTATTCCTGCTTTCTAATAGTCCATATGGCTCATTTAAAAAAGCAATGCTATTTAAATAAAAATCATGATTGGCAAATTGATACTCCTCAAATGGAATCATCCCCATGGGCAAAGCTCCTCTGGTTTTGTCCACTTGATTCGTGAAAATATCAGCATCCGATATTACTATTTGTTTTGAATTACTTTCGCCTACCGCCTTATAACTCTGCCCCGTTGTTTTTAAAATACTATCCTTCAAAATAGTTGAAATCCGATTGGCATATAAGGAATTGAATTTCCCTTCCAATAATACAGCAATGGGTACCTTGTGCTTATTAAAAGACGCCATTTCTGCCTCGTCCTTAACACTATTTAAAGAAACTAAATTAGGAGAAGCTATTAATCTACTATTGGTATCGGTACTTAGTAAAATAGTTTTTTTAATAGCGCTGTTTTGTAAAGTGTCCATACTGGAGGGGAATAAGGAAAGGACTCTATCTAAATTCTGTACTAGGGGGTGCCTGTCTTCTCCCAACAAGAAAGGATAATAAGGCCATGGGATGCGTTGCATCATTGGACTTCCATCGGGTTGTTTTCCAATCACCATTGGTAATTTCGCACAGTTTAAATCTTGTACTAAATTACTATTCATTCTTACCCCATATTTAAAAAATAAATCATCCAATGCCAGTCCTCTATCATAGGCCACATAAGTTCCATCTGTTTTTTGCAAACTATCATATTCGGCATACAATTTATCCACCGCCCAGATAATGTTTCCACCAGACATAACGTATTGATCCAATTTGATTTTATCTAATTCAGAAAAAGCTATTGTAGGCTTTATGATTAAAAGAGTTTTTATTTTTTTGGCATCTGGATAGCCCTTTTTTAAATCAAAGACCACCAAATTATATTGATGACGTATGGATTCTCCCAAATCATTCACCGTTAAATCGACCGGCTCTCCATTGCCAATGGTATAAGCGATGGTAGGCACTTGGGTCCTGTTTAATAAATAGATGGCTTGTGTAAATTTATATTCCAACAAAGCCTCCGCAGCATTAGCACTGGCTTCCAAATCTTCCTCAGGAATATCTTTAACAATATTATAGGGCTTAAAAATCTTTTTACTACTTCTCAAGTCAATCACAATAGGCTTCTGCCCTGCCACTTCTACCAAAGCGCCTGGTATTAATAATTGATCTACTCTTTTATCAGAAGCACGATCCTGATCCTGTAAGCGCTGTATGGGTAAACCTAGTTTTGATAAACTATCATATAATTGATATAAGGCCGTGTCTTTATACATTTCACTAGGCACTTCAATTTGCCATTGAATAGATTTTGGATTTATTTGATGCAAATGTTCCAATAAACCTGCAGTAGATTGTGCAATTTTTTTATAATATGCCGGGAGATCTCCACCTAAATACAAATGAATTTTTACAGGATTTTCTACTTTTTGAATAATTTGTTTCGAACTTTCACTTAAGGTATATCGATGCTCTTTAGTTAAATCAAATTGTGTAGGCCATACAAAAGCAATATAATTAATAATCAAAATAAGCGCAAGGGTTACTATATATTTAAATTTTGCTTTTATATTTTCAAGACAACCCATACAAAATAAAATAAGAATAGAAATAAAATACACTATATCTTGAATAGACAATACTCCCCTGCTCATCGATCGATAATGATGGCTAAATCCTAATGAAGTAATATAATAATCATACCCGTTTTTAAATAAACTAAGTTCACTTAGCCAATCAAACCCTTTAAAAAATAGTAAGGAAAGAGAAATAGATAACAATAAAGAAACTAAATTATTTTTGGTAGTGCTACTCGCATAAATACCAATGGATGTATAGGCCGCAGACAAAAATAATAACCCGCAATAAGCGCCCAAAGTACCTCCCCAATCCAAGCCTCCAACAACACTCAAAGCATCTATAGCAATAGCATATAAAAGTGTAGGAGCTATAGCTACTAAAACAATGAGATAAGTACCTATCAGTTTGCCTAATACTAAATGTAATGGTTGGATAGGCAAAGTGCTCACTACTTCATAAGTTCCTAGCTTGTATTCGTCTGAAAAGCTATGCATGGTAATGGCGGGTATCAACAACAATAAAAACCAGGGCGCAAAATCAAAATAAGCTTGTAAAGAAGCATAGCCAAAATCTAAAATATTGTAATTAGGTAAAACAAATAGGACCAGCCCATTAATCAATAAATAAAAACCAATGATTAAGTAACCAGTAATTCCGCTAAAGTATTGCGCCCATTCTTTTTTACAAATTGCCCACATGCACCAAAGCTACAAAAAAAATGCCCCGAGTTATCGAGGCATTGAATATAATAAGAATCTTATATTTTCATCTATTTTACTTAAACCGCAAAACTATCTCCACATCCGCAACTTCTACTAGCGTTGGGATTGTTAAAGAAAAAGCCTTTCCCATTGAGGCCATCAGAGAATTCTAATTCTGTATTGACCAAATATAAAAAGCTTTTTAAATCAGTAACAATTTTTACCCCATTGTCTTCAAAAACTTGATCCATGGGCTTTATTTCATTGTCAAAGTCTAATTTATAACTTAAGCCAGAACATCCACCACCCACAACACCTACTCTCAAAAAATAAGAGGCATCACCAGTAACACCAGCGTCTTGCATTAACTGCAACACCTTGGCCTTGGCTTTTTCGCTTACATAAATTGAATTCTCTTGGGCTACTTCACTCATCGTTTTAACAGCTTACTCGTTGATGAATAAATTATACATGGCTTTGTTCAAACACCAATTCAGCCAAACCATTCTTTATACGAAAATCATTGATGGCTGCTTTAATAGCATCTTCTGCTAAAACGGAGCAATGTATTTTTACAGGAGGTAAATTTAATTCCTCTACTAAATCCATATTGTCAATTTTAACTGCTTCGTCCACAGTTTTTCCTTTTAACCACTCGGTGGCCAAAGAAGAAGAAGCAATAGCCGAACCACAACCAAAGGTTTTAAATTTTGCATCGGTAATGATTCCTGTAGCTTGATCCACTTCAATTTGCAAACGCATAACGTCTCCACATTCTGGAGCACCTACTAATCCTGTTCCTACACTTTTAGAAGATTTGTCTAAAGTGCCTACATTTTTAGGATTGGAATAATGATCAATTACTTTATCTGAATAAGCCATGATGGTTTGTTTTTATTATTGTAAAATTATTAAAAAAATATTAAATGAATAGGGTGAAATTATTAATGATGTGCCCATTGAATCGCGTCAATGTCAATACCTTCTTTAAACATTTCCCATAAAGGACTCATCTCTCTTAATTTTAAAACAGTATCTGTTACTGCTTTAATGGTAAAATCAATTTGCTCTTCGGTAGTATACCTACCCAATCCAAAACGAAGTGAACTGTGTGCTAAGTCATCTCCTAGTCCTAAAGCTTTTAATACATAACTAGGCTCTAAAGAGGCAGAAGTACAGGCTGATCCAGAAGACAAAGCGATGTCCTTATTAAAGCCCATCATCAATCCTTCGCCTTCTACATATTTGAAAGAAATATTACTTACATGTGGTAAGCGATGTGCTGGATTTCCATTGACATAAGATTCATCAATTTGCTTTAAAGCATTCTCTAATTTATCTCTCAATTTTGAAATTCTTTCTGTGTCTGATGCCATCTCTAAACGTGCTAATTCACAACATTTACCAAAACCAACAATGCCTGGTACATTTAAAGTACCACTGCGCATACCTCTTTCGTGTCCGCCACCATCTACTTGTGCAGTTACTTTTACACGTGGATTTTTACGTCTCACATACAAAGCACCTACGCCTTTTGGACCATACATTTTATGCGCAGTAAAAGCCATAATATCAATTCCATCTGCAATCACATTCACTGGAATTTTTCCCACTGCTTGCACCGCATCTGTAAAAAATAAAGCTCCATGTTTTTTGGCAATGGCGCTAATTTCTTTCACCGGCTGAACTACTCCAATTTCATTATTGGCATACATGATAGCTACCAAAATAGTAGTAGGTTTCATGGCTGCTTCCAATTGCTTTAAGTCGATTAAGCCATCGGGTTGCACTTCTAAATAAGTTACTTCGGCGCCTAATTTTTCAAGGTGCTTACAGGTATCTAACACTGCTTTATGTTCGGTCGTACAGGTAATAATATGGTTTCCTTTACTAGCATACATTTCATACACCCCTTTGATACCTAAATTATCACCTTCGGTAGCACCAGAAGTAAATATGATTTCTTTAGGGTCGGCACCAATCAATTGCGCCACTTGCTCACGAGCATAATCCACCGCCTCTTCCGCTTGCCATCCAAAAGAATGGTTACGGCTGGCCGCATTTCCGAAATTTTCTACAAAATAGGGGATCATCGCTTCTAAAACCCTAGGATCCATAGGAGTAGTTGCGTTATGATCAAGATAAATTGGTAATTTTAACATATCCGAATTTGATTTTTTCTAAAGCACAAAAGTAAAGCTTAAGGCTTGATTTTATTGAATTCGTTAGGCATTAAAGGTAATTTTTTCCCAATTCGTAAAACAAAGTTAGTATGGACTATAAGGTAGAACACATCGGCATTGCAGTTAAAAACTTACAAACAAGCATCCCCTTATTTGAAAAGCTATTAGGCAGCCCTTGTTACAAAACAGAAAAGATAGATAGCGAAGAAGTAAATACCGCGTTTTTTCTTCAACAAAACTCCAAAATTGAACTGCTGGAAAGTACCGATCCTTCCGGGGTGATTGCAAAATTTATTGATAAAAAAGGGGAAGGCATGCACCATATTGCTTTTGAAGTGCCCAATATTGTTGAGGAAATGGAGCGACTAAAAAAAGAAGGCTTTACCCTTTTAAACGAGCGTCCAAAAATTGGGGCCGATAACAAATGGGTTTGTTTTGTACATCCCAAAGAAACAAATGGTGTACTTATTGAACTTTGCCAAAGTAGATGAGTAAATTAAATTCCTAGAATTTCAATGGCTTTTTGTGCCGCCAATTGGCTAGCATCTTTTTTAGTATATCCCCTTTGTGCAGTGACCACTTCTCCATCTATGACCACATTAATGGTAAATAATCTGCGTCGACCTTCTAATTGCTCTCCTGCTAAAACAAAATCAATTTGCTTCCCTTGCTTAGAAGCCCATCCAATAATTTTATTTTTAATGTTGATGTCTATTTGTTCTAAATCTTCCATGAACAAATAAGGTTGTATCATTTTTTCTAAAATCCAAACTTTAGTAAAGTCATATTTTTTATCTAAATAAATGGCTCCCACCAAGGCTTCCAAAGTATTTCCAAATATTTGACTTGTTCTTAAACTGCCATCCATTTTATTGAATCGAGTCATTTTACGCAAGCCCATTTGCACTCCAATATGATTCAATTGTTGCCTATTCACCATTTTACTGCGCATCTCTGTTAAAAAGCCTTCTCCTTTATAAGGATACTTTTTAAATAAATAATCGGCTACTACAGCGCTTATAATTGCATCCCCTAAAAATTCAAGCCTTTCATTATTTTCAGTAGGATTGTCTTTTACAGACCTATGATTGAGTGCAGTTTGAAAAAGTAAAATGCTTTTGGTACGATAACCAATTAAATGCGACAAGTTTATTTCAAACTCGGACTTTTTAAAAAAAGAAAATATATGTCTTAATCTTTTCAATATAAATGATATAGAACGCCCATCCAATAAGTTAGGCTTTGTATTTTTTCACAATTACGCAAGCATTGTGTCCGCCAAATCCAAACGTATTACTTAATGCAGCATTCACCACTCTTTTTTGTGCTTTATTAAAAGTAAAATTAAGTTTTGGATCTAAATCGGGGTCGTCGGTAAAGTGATTAATAGTAGGAGGTACAATGTCATGGATGACAGCTTGTATACAAGCAATGGCTTCAATCACGCCTGCTGCACCTAAGCAATGCCCAGTCATAGATTTGGTAGAACTTATGTTTAAGTTATAAGAATGCTCGCCAAATACTGCAGTAATAGCTTTGGCTTCAGCTATATCTCCCAAAGGGGTAGAAGTACCATGTGTATTAATATAATCAATTTCATTAGCCTGCATGCCCGCATCTCTTAATGCAGCATTCATTACATTTTTTGCACCCAATCCTTCAGGGTGTGGTGCTGTTAAATGATAAGCGTCTGCTGTAGCTCCGCCACCCACTACTTCGCAATATATCTTTGCACCACGTCTCTTGGCGTGTTCTAATTCTTCTAATACCAATACACCCGAAGCTTCTCCCATAATAAACCCATCACGGTCTTTATCATAAGGTCGACTGGCTGTTTTTGGATCGTCGTTTCTTTCACTCATGGCTTTCATAGCATTGAACCCGGCCATACCTGCAATGCCAATTACCGCTTCCGCACCTCCTGTTATAATAATATCTGCTTTGCCTAATTTTAAATTGTCCATGGCAACAATAATAGCATTGGTACTTGAAGCACAAGCACTTACTACCGCAAAGTTGGGACCTCTAAAACCATGTTTCATAGAAATTTGACCTGCCGCAATATCTAATATCATTTTTGGAATAAAGAAAGGATTAAATCTGGGTGTACCATCTCCCTTGGAGTAATTTATTACTTCTTCCGTAAAAGTATTCAAGCCCCCAATACCACTAGCAAAAATAACACCCACTCTATCGTGATCTACATTGTCTGCGGTAATGCCTGCATCGGCTACCGCTTGATCGCTGGCAACTAATGCTATTTGTGAAAATCGGTCTAATTTTCTGGCTTCTTTTTTTTCCATAAATGCTTCTGGATCAAAGCCCTTTATTTCACACGCAAATCTGGTTTTGAACTTTGACGCATCAAATTGAGTAATCATGTCTGATCCTGAAACTCCATTAATTAAACTTTCCCAGTAAGTGTCTAGGTCATTTCCAATGGGTGTTAAAGCGCCAATTCCTGTTACTACAATTCTTTTGGAATACATCATGGTCTTTTTAAAAAATTAAAAATCCGCCTTTAAAGCAAAGGCTCAAAAAGGCGGATTAAAATATGCCGATGGCTCAAATCGAAACTTTTAAATTAAAGTTTAAATTACTTAGCGTGCTCTTCTAAATAAGCAACAGCTTGTCCAACGGTGGTAATAGTTTCTGCTTGTTCATCTGGAATAGAAATGTTGAACTCTTTTTCAAACTCCATAATTAATTCAACGGTGTCTAATGAATCTGCTCCCAAATCATTTGTAAAAGAAGCTTCGTTTGTAACTTCTGCTTCATCTACACCTAATTTGTCAACGATGATTTTTTTAACTCTAGTAGCGATGTCTGACATTGTAAAAAGTTTTGTTTACGGCGCAAAAATATACTTTTTGTCAAAAACGAAGTATTTTATTTGCCTTTTTGTTTACACA
>CANHOY010000016.1 GCA_947462495.1 Bacteroidota bacterium | reverse complement strand
CAAAAATACGATTACTAACCCCTAATGTTCCAGCAGTAAGTGCGGTAAGGGAAATGAATTTTCTTCTATTAAATGACATAATAATAAATTTTAATGTATTTTAAAGGTAAGGTTAAATTAATAACATAAAAGTATTAAATTTAATTTTCTCTTTGACTACTGTCAAATCATTTTTTAATTTTTTACCTATTTTAATTGAAACTACTCCGAATTCTTTGTCTATTAAGCCTTTGCGTTGTGTCCCAAAAAATAGTAGCCCAAAAAAAGAACGCTGGAATTAAATATTTAAATTAGTATTTTAATCTTATAAACAATGAAAATGAAAAAATGTACTTTACTATTAACCATTTTATTAGTAGGATGGTCGTCATTAAATGCAGCAGTCCGCTTACCCAATATCATTGGGTCGCATATGGTGTTGCAACAAAAATCAACTGTGAAAATTTGGGGCTGGGCTTCGCCTTCTGAAAAAGTTACTATCAAAACAAATTGGGATAACAATTCCTACGAAGCAACTACAAGCAATGGTGCTCAATGGGTAGTCAACATAAAAACCCCAGCAGCAGGCGGCCCTTATCAAATTACCATTAGTGCTAGCAATACCATTGTATTAGAGGATGTTTTAATTGGAGAAGTTTGGGTATGTGGTGGGCAAAGCAATATGGAATGGTCTGGTGATCAAGGTTTAAAGGAAACCTTGGAGGAAGCGCCCAATGCAACCAATAAGTCCATTCGTTTTTTCTATGTTGCCAAGTCTACTTCTAATTTTCCTCAGGATAATCTAGAAGGCAAATGGATGGTATGTAGCCCAGAAGAAATGAAACATTTTAGTGCTATTGGCTATTTCTTCGGAAAAAATTTAAATCAAAGTTTGAATAGTCCTATTGGCTTAATCAATTCAAATTGGGGCGGTACACCAGCAGAAACTTGGACACCAGAATATGTTATTAATAAGGAGGCAATAATAAAAAAAGGTGCTGATTCTTTACGTGAAGTAGCTTGGTGGCCCCATAAAACGGCTAAAGCCTACAATGCAATGATTTATCCTTTAACCAATTATTCCATAGCTGGTGTAATTTGGTACCAAGGAGAAAGCAATACGGGAACTCATTATGCCTATGAAAAATTATTTACAGGAATGATTGATGCTTGGAGACATCATTGGAATAATAATTTCCCATTCTATTTTGTTCAAATTGCTCCTTTCGCTTATGGTAATAATAATATAGGCGCCTTATTAAGAGAAGCACAATCAAAAGTGGCTGGTCATCAAGGAACAGGCATGGTAGTGATTACAGATTTGATTCCAGATACCACTAATATTCACCCAACACGTAAAATAGAAGTGGCTAAAAGACTAAGTGATTTAGCTTTAAACCAAACCTATGGCTTTACTACTATTGCTTGTCAAAGCCCAACTTATCAATCACATACCATTGACAAAGATAAAATTAGCATTCAGTTTAATAATGCCAATAATGGATTGATATCGAAAGGGGAGGCAATTCCTTTTTTTGAAATAGCCAATGAGGATAAAATATTTTATCCTGCACAAGCAAAAATTGTGGGCAACACCGTGGTAGTCTTTAATAAAAATGTTAAAAGTCCCGTAGCGGTTCGTTTCGCATTTAACAATACAGCCATGCCTAATTTATTTAACAAAGAAGGCTTACCTGTTAATTTATTTAGAACCGATCATTGGGAGGTAAACACGGAACCAATAAAAAAATAATAGTTCTCTTATTTACTTTGAAGAGGTAATGTTTTTTATAAATGTTACCTCTTCTTTGTTAAAAGGAGTTCCATCTTTTCTAAATATATCGTGAAACCAAATAGTAGGTTCTGGCGAGCCTAACTTACTTCCCCATGGGAAAATAGTATTACTTCTTCCGCTCACCAAGCCCCAATTAATAGCTGCTACATGATATCTTTTAAATATAGGTAAATGAGTAATAAATTGGCTGTTATTGGTTCTCGCCATGTACTCAGTGCAAATTACAGGTCGTCCCATTTTTACTAAAGTATCTAATGCTTTTTTCAATTCAATGGTGTCGCTATAGTTATGAAAAGTAATTACATCAGAATTTTTAAGTTGGAAAGCGTTAATGGATGGTTGTTCGTTATACCAAACACCAGTTGACAATGGTTGAGCAGGTCTTACTGCCCAAGCCCATTCATACATTTTCTTTAATAAAGGAAGTGAACTTAATCCATATCCGCTATTGCCTGGCTCATTGTATAAATCCCATAATAAAATTCTGTCGTCATTTTTAAAACTGGTTAACACATCTTTTACATATTTTTCTAAGTCGCCCCAAGCACTCATGTCATTATGTATATTCATTGTTGGGCTTCTTACCCATCCCGAATTGTGTACCCCTGGTTTTGGATCAGGTTGCTTACCAAGCGTCGCATCAGGATTCCAGCAGTCATCCAAAATGCAGAAAATAATTTTTATTTTATTTTTATGGGCGATGGCTAAAAATTGATTCATTCTATTTTTAAATCCAACTGCATCCGCCTTCCATGCCATATCATGTAAATAAACACGCATCGTATTCATCCCGATACCTGCAGCCATACCCAATTCCTTATTAATGGTTACCGTATCAAAGGAAGCTGCTTGCCACATTTCTAATTGATTGATAGCGGTATTGGGTAAAAAATTCGCGCCCACCAACCAGCCTTGCTTTTGATACCATTCATTTGCTTTTTGGGAGGACCATTGCTTATTCTGAGCGAAGCTGCTAATGGTTATGCATCCAAAAATTGCTATTATAATTAATTTTTTCATTTGTATTTTTTTATTTTTCTAAATTTAGAGTTTTAATTGCAAGTAAGAAAGTTCCACTTTTTTTAATTGACTATTCAAAGCTTGGTAAACTAATTTTTGTTGCGCAGTAGGTGCAAAATCAGCTCCCATGGTTTGACTCTCCTTAGAGATAGTAAGAAGACGTTCTAAAATTTGAGCTGGATTTCTAAAAATATCCATTCTTGCCCCTGTTAAATGAATATCCATTAATTGCTTTTCTAAATTATATACTTCTTTTTCTTTTAATAAACTTTCGCTAGTATTTTGTTTTAAAAAATTAGCTCGATTCACTTCCATACGCTCTATTAGGGATAAGCAATTATTAATACTAGACAAGAGTTGTTTACCTAAATCATATTGTGCTTGTATAGAGGCACTATTTGAATGTAGATTTGGATCGTTGAATACTTGAATGTCTTGCTTTTGCACAAAACTTCCTGTCTTTAACACTACCGTATACTTACCTGCTGGTACTTTGATGGGCGTTAATCCTGGACCAATATCTAAATCATAAATATTTAAAGGTCTGTTTCCTGCGCTATCTAGTTTAATATAATTTTTTAAATCGGGTATGGTTTTTAAAGGTGGTAGTTCAATAGCTGTATGTGCCAGGTTCCACCATACTCTATTAAAACCTTTTTGTTTACTGCCTTCTATTTTATTAATGGTATCTCCCTTTTGATTCAAAATAATAATAGTGGGGTTCTCTTGCGCCTGCGCTGCTAAATAATAATTTATGCTGGCCCCCTCAGGTGGATTTTGTCCTGTAGACATAGAAGATTCGGAATGTATCCCTGTTTTATAATGAAATCGATACGCATGCTTTGGTGCAAATAATTCATTTTTATTTTTTACTGTTTGCTTACTCCATTCTCTTATAGGTGAAATGTCATCTAAAATATAAAAACCACGACCATAGGTAGCCAATACTAAATCTCTAAAGTTTTTTTGAATAGCAATATAATAAACAGGTGATGGCGGTAAATTATTTTTTAATGCTACCCAGGTTGTTCCATCATCTGGACTAATATACAATCCATTATCTGTACCTGCATACAACAAACCTTTTTGTGCAGGATCTTCTTTAATGCTATGTACAAAAGAACTATTACTAGCTGGTATACCTGCCCCTATTGCTTTCCAAGTTTTACCATAATCAGCTGTTTTGAAAATATAAGGTTTGAAATCGCCCAATTGTTGATAGGAAATACTAATATAAGCAGTGCCTGCATCAAAATTGGAAGGATCAATACTTCGAATAGTTCCCCAAGGTGCGATGCCTTTTAAATTTTTTGTAACATTGATCCAAGTTTTTCCTTCGTTCACAGTTACTTGAATTTGTCCGTCATTAGTTCCAGTCCATAAGACACCTTGCTTCACTGGCGACTCCGCAATCACATACAAAGTACAGCCATCAAATGTCATCAGATTGTCTGAATTCATTCCCCCTGAATTTTGTTGATGTGATTTATCATTGGTCGTTAAGTCAGGGCTAATCACTGTCCAAGACATTCCTTGATTAGAAGTTTTATGTACATATTGACTTCCTACGTACACTACTCCTTTCTGATGTTTAGATAAAGCCATCGGAAAATTCCAATGCCAACGATATTTCATATCTGCTGGAGCCCAACCATATCCAGCTTCTGGCCAAGGACGAACATCATGAGAATAGCCAGTTCTAACATCAGTTATATCTAGTCCTCCATCATAACATCCTGACCAAACAATATTGTTATCAAATGGATCGGGTTGTGCAAAACCACTTTCACATCCACCTACACCTTCCCATAAACCTAATGGGATGGAGCCTTGCATGCTAATGGCTGCAGTTCGATAAGAATATCCATCCTGTCTATTGCCCATCACATGGTAGGGTATCATATTGTCTACAGCTACATGATACATTTGCGCAATTGGCAAATTTATATTGTACCATGATTTTCCTTCGTTGAAACTCATGTTCAAACATCCATCATGCGCTACCATAATTCTTTTTGCATCTTTAGGATCAAACCAGATGTCATGATTGTCTCCACCTGGTGCGTAGGTTCCTTCTCCATTAAAAGTAACGCCTCCATCTTTTGACTCCATAATAGTTACACAAATCGTATACAATTTATTTTCATCCTGAGTAGACACACGCACCCTTGTATAATAAGCAGCACGTTGTGCCATGGAATGCCCTTGGTACATAAGTTTCCAATGCTCCCCTCCATCTATCGATTTATATAAACCAGGTACTTTATCTTCTACTAATGCATAAATAGTAGAAGGATTGCTTTGCGCAAAATCAATAGAAGTTTTACCTACTGGATGACTTGCTCCTCCTGGTAAACCATTTTGCATTGGCTTCCAAGTTTTACCACCATCATTAGTTTTATAAAAACCACTACCTGGTCCACCACTATTTAAATTCCAGGTTTTAAGATCTACTTGCCACATGGCAGCCACCAAGTTTTTAGTGTCTTTGCTATTTAAGGATAAATCTATACAACCGGTATTTTCATCTACAAATAAAATGCGCTCCCAACTTTCTCCGCCATTGGTAGTTTTATAAACACCTCTTTCCTGTTGTGGACCATGCATATGTCCCATGGCAGCAACATATACAGTATTCGTATCCGTTGGATCTACAATAACCTTACTTATTAATACGGTTTCTTTTAGGCCTTTGTTTTGCCAGGTTTTTCCGCCATCACTTGACTTATAAATTCCATTCCCATTGGCATGCGCAGGACGAATGACAAAAGTTTCCCCTGTTCCAGCCCAAACTTGTTGAGGATGGCTCTCGGAAATGGCCAACGCACCTATTGAAGAATTATCCATTTGATCGAAAATGGGTGCCCAATGAATACCTGCATCAGTAGTCTTAAAAATTCCGCCAGAAGCTGCTCCTACATAAGATACCATTGGATTTCCAGGTTCCCCCACTACGGCAATGGCCCTGTTACCATCTGGTCCAATAAATCTAAATGGCATGGCCGAAAATAGGTCAGTGCCAGTGGTTTGTGCTAACACGGTGACACTTAGGAGGATACCGATTAAAGCAAATAGTTGTTTTTTCATAAACGAAAATTTTTCATTTTGGTAAATGAATTTAATCAATATAATTGTAGCAACCAATTACATTTAAACAAAGAATTTTATTTGTATATTTAATACCAAAAATATTCAACATGATACCAGTTTTTAAAAAAATAGGCATTGTTAGTTTGCTTGTTGTAGCAAATCTATTTTCAATTGCCACATGGGCACAAGTAGACCCTTCTTTCTTAGCAGGTTTAAAATATAGAATGATAGGACCTCACAGAGCAGGTCGAACTGTTGGTATAACAGGTGTTAACAGTGAGCCCAATGTATTTTATATGGGTGTAAACAATGGGGGAGTATGGAAAACCAACGACTTTGGTCATACTTGGAAACCCATTTTTGATAAACAAAGTACCGGATCCGTAGGCGATGTGGCAGTAGCTCAATCCAATTCAAATGTAATTTATGTAGGAAGTGGAGAAGGCATTCAACGTCCCGACTTATCTATAGGCAATGGATTATACAAATCAACTGATGCAGGCAATACTTGGACCAATCTAGGTTTAAATGATGCGCAACAAATTGGTGGAATAAGTATTGATCCTACCAATGAAAATAGAATTTTCGTAGCCGCTTTAGGACATCCCTATGGACCCAATAAAGAACGTGGTGTGTATAGAAGTTTAGATGGCGGAAAAACTATAGAACAGGTTTTATACATCAATGAAAATACAGGCGCAGTGCAGGTATTGATTGACCCTAATCATACCAATATTATTTTTGCAACCATTTGGGCCGCCCGTCAAGGACCTTGGGAAAATGGTTCCTGGGATGGAGAAGAAAGTGGATTGTATAAATCTTTGGATGGAGGAACTACTTGGAAAAAAATTACCAAAGGATTGCCTTCTACTACTCAAGATGGATTAGGACGAATTGGATTTACCATTGCGCCAAGCAATTCTAATAGAATGTATGCAACAGTGGATGCCCAAAAAAATGGAGGCGTCTATAGAAGTGATGATGCTGGAGAAAGTTGGTACCTATTATCCAGTGACAATAGATATTGGGGACGAGGAAGTGATTTTGCAGAAGTAAAAACAGATCCCAACAACGAAGACATTGTGTATTCTGCCAATGTAGTAATTTGGAAATCAAAGGATGGAGGAAAAAATTGGGAAGGAATTAAAGGTGCACCAGGAGGAGATGATTATCATCGTATATGGATCAACCCAAATAATACAAAAATTATGGCTATCGCATTAGACCAAGGTGCGACCATCACTGTCAATGGAGGAGAAACTTATTCTAGTTGGTACAATCAAGCTACTGCTCAGTTTTATCATGTTAGTACCGACAATGCATTCCCTTATAATGTATATGGAGGTCAACAAGAAAGTGGTTCCATCGGTATTGCTTCACGTTCTAATGATGGTAATATTAGCTTTAGAGAATGGCATCCAGTGGGTGTAGAAGAATATGGTTATATCGCCGCTGATCCATTAGATCCCAACATTATTTATGGAGGTAAAATTACCAAGCATGATAAAAGAACAGGTCAGGTGCAAAATATTTCACCAGTTCCAGTAAGAGAAGGCAAAGTAAGATTTATTCGAACTGCTCCGATTTTATTTTCCCCAGTTAATCCAAAAACTTTATTTTTTGCAGGGAATGTTATTTTTAAAACAACCAATGGAGGAACTAGTTGGGAAACAATTAGTCCCGATTTAACACGGGAGGCTTGGGATATACCAAGTAGTGTTGGCGTGTATACTTCTGATAAATTAAAAACAATGCCAAGGCGTGGTGTGGTGTATTCTTTGGCTCCTTCCTATCAAGACATCAATACTTTATGGGCTGGCACAGATGATGGATATATTCACATCACGAAAGATGGAGGAAAACATTGGAAAAATATTACGCCCGATGCCATTACTTCTTGGAGTAAAATTTCGATGATTGATGCGAGTAGATTTGATAATAATACCGCCTATGTTGCAGTCAATAGAATTCGTTGTGATGACCAGACCCCCCATATATATAAAACAACTGACGGTGGTGTAAGCTGGAAAAAAATTATAACTGGCTTACCCAATGAACCTATCAATACTGTAAGAGAAGACGCTGTAAGAAAAGGTTTATTATTTGCTGGATCAGAAAACGCTGTATACTTTTCATTAGACGCTGGCGAACATTGGCAATCTTTAAGATTAAATATGCCAGCTACTTCTATTAGAGATTTAGTAATACATGAGGATGATTTAGTATTAGGTACGCATGGTCGTAGTTTTTGGATTTTAGATAATATTAATCCATTAAGACAAATAAATATTGCTACTCAAAAAGAAACGGTATTATTAAAACCACAAAAAGCAATTCGTGTTAGATGGAATATGAATAACGATACGCCATTACCTCCAGAAGAACCTGCTGGAGAAAATCCTCCAGATGGCGCCATCATTGATTATTATTTAAACAGTAATAGTAGCGCCCCTGTAACCTTAGAAATTATTAACGACAAAGGAGCGCTCATTCGTACATTTAGTAGTCAAGACACTTTGTATAAAATTCCAGCAGTAAATATTCCTTTGTATTGGATCAGACCTCAACAAATTGTATCTACCGAAGCGGGTGCTCATCGCTTTTTATGGGACATGAAATACACCCCATTAAATGTAGCGCCTCAATACCCAATTGCCGCAGTCGTGCACAATACAGTCCCTGAAAGTACAGCGCCATGGGTGCTACCAGGCAACTATACCATTCGTTTAAAAGTGGGCAATAAAATAATGGAACAAGTAATTACGATTGTAATGGATCCTAGGATAAAAACAAGTACTGCCGATTTAAAACGTCAATATGATTTATCTATGATTTGTTATGAGGGTAGAAAAAAGACTTTAGGAAAATACCCAGTCCTTTATCAACACTTTAGCGAATTATTTAATATATTAGATCATACAGAAATGGCACCCACTCTTTCTACTGAAAAAGCGGTACTAGAAACGCAGGCTGCATTATTAAAAGAATTAAAAAAATGAGGACTAAATTAATTAATAGTTTACTTATTTATACGGCTGCAATACTATTTGCATCCTGTAAACCAAGCGCTTTATTAATTAAAGAAAGGAAGATTGATGCCATTCTTGCAGCTTATAGTTCCAATAAAAATCCCGGAGCAAGTGTACTAGTATATCAAAATGATAAAATACTTTTTCAAAAAGGATATGGTGTAAAATCTGCCGAAAGCAATGATAAAATAACGCCCACCACCAACTTTAGATTGGCCTCCTTAACAAAACAGTTTACGGCGATGTCTGTTTTATTATTGGTGAAGAATAAAAAAATCTCTTTAGAAGATCCTCTTGTTAAATATTTCTCAAGTTTCCCAGCTTATGGAAAGAAAATAAAAATTAAACACTTACTTACGCATACTTCTGGATTAATGGATTACGAAGACCTTATACCCAAAGATCAAGTGGTGCAAGTTCATGATACGAATTGTTTACAATTAATGTTTTTTGCCGATTCACTATATTTTCCTGCAGGCACAAAATATAAATACAGCAATACAGGCTATGCTATTTTATCATTGATTGTAGAAAGAATAAGTGGACAAAGCTTTGCTAATTTTTTAAATGAAAATATTTTCAAGCCTTTGGAGATGAAAAATACCTTGGCTTTTGAAGACGGAAAATCAATAGTAACGAATAGGGCTTATGGAAATTCATTGGAAAACGATACTTGGATACAAACAGACCAAAGCCTTACTAGTGCTGTATTAGGCGATGGGGGTATTTACACTAATACGATAGATATGACCAAATGGGTGAAAGCCTTATGGGACTATAAATTGTTGCCTGCCGCCCTACAAAAGGAAGCCTGGAGTAGAAAAAAAGTAGAAAATGGAACGCTCATTAATTATGGCTACGGATGGGAAGTAGAAGAATACAATAATAAAACACATCCACATCACAATGGAAGTTCTATAGGATTTAAAAATCATATACTATTGTTTCCTGATCAAAAATTAATGGTGATTTTATTAACCAATAGAAATGAAGGCACTCCTATCATTGAAGCAAAAAAAATTGCGGATTTGTATTTAGAGTATGATACAAATCCGCAATAAATTATTTATGGTTTTGCATTGTCAAATACTAAATTGCAAAAAGCTTTTACACCTAAAATAAAACCTGATTCATCCAAATAAAAATCAGGGGTATGGTGTCCGCTTACTTCATTTGCTTTTTTCCCTTTTTCCATACCTCCTAAACTGAAAAAGAAAGAAGGTGCTTTGTCTCCATAAAAAGAAAAATCTTCTGCAGCAGTGGTCCAATTTGATTCGATCACATGGTCTACGCCCGCAGCTTTATTTAATGCATTCACCGATTTTTTTGTAAGTGCTGGATCATTGTAATTGATCATGGTTTGCGTTTTGATATCAATGACAGCAGTGGCGCCAGCGCTTTCTGCAATATGCTGAACCACACGACGCATTTTTTCGTGGGTCTCTTTACGCATGTTAGCGTCCAAAGAACGAATCGTACCCAACATTTCGGCAGATTCTGGAATAATATTGGCTCTAACCCCACTATGTAAAGATCCCACTGAAATTACTAAGGGTGCTTTGGTTAAATCAGATTCACGACTTACAATATGCTGTAATGCTTCTATGATTTCTGCGGATACCACGATAGGATCTACACTAGCCCAAGGCATAGCACCATGACTGCCTTTTCCATTTACCACAATTTTAAATAAATCAGATGAAGCTTGTGCAGCACCAGATTTATAAGACAAAGTTCCCGCAGGGGCTTGAGCTGCCATATGCAATCCAAAAATTACATCCATTTTAGGTTTGTCCATTGCCCCTTCTTTAATCATCAAAGGCGCACCCCCTTCTTCTCCATTAGGCGCCCCTTCTTCAGCAGGTTGAAATAAAAATACGACTGTGCCCGGTACTTCTTTTTGCATTTGCTTTAACATTTTTGCAGTCGCCATTAAAATGGCAGTATGTACATCATGCCCACAAGCATGCATCACCCCTACAGATTGTCCATTGTACTCCGATTTTACTTTTGAAGCAAAGGCAACCGGTGCTCTTTCCACAATAGGTAAGGCATCAATGTCTGCACGCAAACCTACTACCGGTCCGGGTTTTCCTCCTTTCAAAACTGCTACCACTCCAGTTTTAGCAATAGGATAAGTCACTTCCAATCCAATTGATTTTAAATAGTCAGCAATATAACTACCTGTTTTAAATTCACGATTAGATAATTCTGGAAATTCATGAAAATGTTGTCTCCAACTAATTAATTGAGGTTCCACTTCATTCAATAAAGCAGTATAATTTTTGGGTAGCTCTTGGGCCCAAATTTGGGTAGAAAGGAGCAAGACTAAACCTAATAATATTTTTCGCATATTTTAAATTTTTAGAAAATTACAACCATATTGACAAGTATCCCAATAATTTTTTCTAATTTAATGCCATGATTGCATTTACAAAGTCTTTTAAATACTTAACCCCTTTTGTATTATATGTATTAGCGCTTATTGCTTTTAAAGGCAATGGGATCATGTGTTGGTACCCGTTGTTGTATACTTTTTTTCTAATTCCATTTATGGAATTATTTATAAAAGCAGATCCCACTAATTTAGATGAGGTAGAAGAAGCCTTGGTTAAAAAAAATAAATCTTATGATTTTGTATTGTATCTAGCTGTGCCCTTGCAATATTATTCCTTATGGATATTTTTAAATCAGGTTCAATTAGGATCTATCAGTAATTGGGACCTTGCAGGTAAAATAGCCAGCATGGGATTACTTTGTGGCACTTTTGGTATCAATGTAGCGCATGAATTAGGGCATCGAGTAAATAAATTTGAGCAATTTTTAGCAAAGCTGCTTTTATTAACCAGTCTATACATGCATTTTTTTATTGAACACAATAAAGGACATCATAAACATGTAGCCACTGAAGCAGATCCTAGTACCGCTAAATACAATCAATCTTTGTATGCCTTTTGGCCACAAACTTTAATGGGCACTTATTTAAGTGCATGGAAAATTGCAAATGAAGAATTAAATAAAAAAGGGAAATCATGGTTCTCTTTAAATAATGAAATGTTACAATTTCAATTCATTCAATTGGCTTTTGTTATTGGGATCTATTTTCTATTTGGCTTTAGCATTGCATTGTTTTTTCTAATCGCCGCCATGATAGGTGGGCTCTTATTAGAATCGGTAAATTATATTGAACATTATGGTTTAACAAGAGAAGCCACTGGAAACAATCAATTCGAAAGAGTACAGCCACATCATAGCTGGAACAGCAATCACATCATTGGAAGACTTATGTTATTTGAACTTAGTAGACATAGTGATCATCATTATTTAGCTTCTAGGAAATACCAAATATTAAGAAGCTACGACACCGCTCCACAAATGCCAACGGGTTATCCAGGTATGATATTACTTTCCTTAGTACCTCCTATTTGGTTTAAAGTAATGAACAACCAAATGAAAAAGTATCAATTAAAATAAATTGGTAGCGATATTTTTTTGCGTTTTTGTCAATTAAAAGTTATCCGCATCTCGGTAAGCCTTAATCAATGCTAATTCGCCCTCTTTCCCCTTACCTGCTTTCCCATGTTCCATACCTAAAACCCCTTTGAATCCCTTGTCATGTATATGTTTGAAAATATTGCGGTAGTTTACTTCTCCTGTTCCAGGCTCATTGCGTCCGGGGTTATCACCAATTTGGAAATAGGCAATTTCATCCCAACATCTATCCATATTAGTAATCATATTTCCTTCATTTTTTTGCATGTGATACATGTCAAATAAAATTTTACAAGAAGGACTATTAATTGCTTTACAAATTGTATAAGTTTGATCTGAGTAACGCAAAAATAAATCGGGTGTATCACTTAATGGCTCTAAAACAATTACCAAGTCATGTTTTGCCAACACGTCCGCTCCTTTTCTTAGCGCTTCGATAACATTGCCTGTTTGAATACCAATAGGTAATCTTCTATCAAAATTTCCAGGTACCACAGTAATCCATTTTGCATTGGTTCTTTTAGCTACTTCCACCGCTTCATAACAGGTAGCAACAAATTTATCTTTCCATTCTTGAGAACCAGTGGTGATATTAATTTTATCATTACTTGAAAAATTTAATACAAAAACACCCATATGCATTCCTAAAGAGGCAAGGGTGTCGCCAATTTTTTGTTGCATTTCGGGGGTTCTACCCATCATACCATTGTCTTCAATGGCAGTAAATCCAATACTGTGTGCATATTTTATTTGATCAATAAAGCTGGGGCCAGCCATATTTTCAAACATACCATCATGCGTTCCATAATTTAATTTATGAGGAGTTGAATCAATTAAAGTATTTGCTTTTGCACCTTGCGCTATTAAACTACTTCCTGCTAAAAGTGATCCGCCTACTAAAACATTTTGTTTTAAAAAGTTTCTACGTTCCATGGTTTATATATTTTTTATAACTTAAATTTAGGCATTAGTATCAATAAGACCAAGTTTGAAGCCATTAGTTTGCATAATTATCCTTTTTGAATTTTTTACACTTCCATTAAGTGCTCAAAATTTGAAATTTAATTTTACTGAGACTAAAATGGGGTCTCCATTTAACTTAATTTTTGTAGCATCAGACTCCATAAAGGCCAAGGTTATTGCCCAGGATTGCTTTAATTTAATTGATTCTTTAAGCCAAATTTTTAGTGACTATGATACCAGTAGTGAAGTAAGTAAAATTAATGCTAACGCTGGTTTAAGCCTTCATAAAATGACACCCGCTATGTTTAATTTGGTACTATTGTCTCAAGAGGCTTATAGAAAGAGTCATGGTACTTATGATATTAGTATAGGACCACTAAGCTTACTATGGAGAATGGCTAGGAAAAAGAAGGCATTCCCGACAGAAAGCGCAGTGAATGCTGCTCGAAAATTAGTTGGATTTAACCAAATACAAATTAACAAACTTTCAAAGACAATCTACCTGCCTAAAAAAGGCATGCGACTCGATTTTGGGGGAATTGCAAAGGGGTATATTGCGCAATGGGTGATAGATGAATTAAAAAATAGAGGTGTTACGGAAGCGCTAGCCGATGCAGGTGGAGATATTGTGATGAGTAACGCACCACCAAACAGTAAAGGTTGGATTGTTGGGGTTAATATTCCTGAAACAACTGAAGATTTGTTGTCAAAAAAGTTACAATTATCCAATATTTCTGTAGCTACCTCGGGTGATGTTTATCAATTTATTATAAAAAATGGGGTCAAATACTCTCACATTATAAACCCTAAAACAGGCTATGGCGTTACTTCTCTTCGAAATGTAACTGTAATTGCCCCAACGGGGAGTACCGCAGATTGGTTGGCCACCGCTTGTAGTATTTTACCCATGGCCTTAGCTAAAGAAGTAGCCGAAGAAAATCATGCCCATTTATTAATTACCACCCTCCAAAAGGGTAAAATTAAATATTACAATACCGCGTCATTTAATAAATATTGGACACCATTCAACATAATTAATCAATAAATAAAGCAAAGTGATTAAAATATGTTTATCTTAATAACCTAAAAACCGATTGTGAAAAAGAATTTTCTATTGCTCTTCATTTTATTTTGTTGCACCTATTCTATAAATACTTTAGCACAACCAACCAACAACCAAAATAAGGACGCCTCTTTTATAAGTTACAATCAAATAATTACAGGAAGTAATTTGTCCTTTAAAATGGTTCCCATTCCTGCTGGTCATTTTACCATTGGCAGCAATGAAAATGAAAAAGGACGTGGCAAAGAGGAAGGCCCCAAAAAAGATATTAAAGTAGACGCTTTTTGGATGAGTGCTTTTGAGGTGACACGTGATGAACTAGATCTTTTTTTAAAAGACGAAACCACCAGTCAAAACGTAAATGTGGATGCTATTACAAGACCTAGTGCACAATATATTGACTTAACTTGGGGAATGGGTAAAGAAGGTGGTTATCCAGCAAATAGTATGTCACAATATGCAGCCCTCATGTATTGTAAGTGGCTGTATCAAAAAACAAAAGTATTTTATCGACTACCTACTGAAGCAGAATGGGAGTATGCTTGTAAGGCAGGTACCAACACTGCTTATTTTTTTGGAAATGATAGTAAAGACTTAGGTAAATATGCTTGGTACCAAAAAAATAGTGCTGCTGCCTTTCATAAAGTTGGAAAAAAATTACCTAATCCATGGGGCTTATATGATATAATAGGTAATCTTTCAGAATGGACTTTGGATCATTATGATGCAAAAGCTTTTGAAAAAATAAATAACCAACAATTAATAGTTGCACCCAATACCGATAAGTATCCTAAAACATTAAAAGGAGGAAGTTATTTAGATGCCGCTTTTGAATTAAGATCGGCAAAAAGAATTCACTCAGATCCCATTTGGAATAGAAGAGATCCACAAATTCCAAGAAGCAAATGGTGGCTTACCGATGCCATGCAAGTTGGAATAAGATTAGTGCGGCCCATGAACACGCCCACTGAAGAAGAGGTTAAACAATTTTTTAAGGCCTATTTAAATTTATAAACTAAAAATTAAAATTATGAACACACCACTTTCGGGAAAAAATTCTAGGAGAGAATTTGTAAAAGGAACTAGCCTTCTCGCTGGAGGAATTATGGCAGCTCCAATCATGTCAAGAGCCAATTTCTTTTCTGGATCAGAAGATACCATCAAGATAGCTGTCGTAGGCTGTGGAGGAAGAGGTACTGGTGCTGCTATGCAGGCTTTGTCTAGTAAGCAAAATGTAAAAATTGTTGCGATGGCCGACGCCTTTAAAGACAATTTAGACAATTGCCATAAATCATTAACTGATGAAATAAATAATAGTATTGGAGAATTAGCAAAAAGATTAGACGTACCAGAAGAAAGAAGGTTCACTGGTTTTGATGGCTATCAAAAAGCCATTGCATTAGCAGACGTTGTAATATTAGCAACGCCTCCAGGTTTTAGACCCATTCATTTTGCAGAAGCCATTAAACAAGGCAAGCATGTATTTATGGAAAAGCCAGTAGCTACTGATCCTGCAGGAATTCAAAGCGTTTTAGCCACTGCTGCTATTGCAAAACAAAAAAAATTAAACGTAGTCGTAGGTTTACAAAGACATTACCAAAATTCATATCGTGAATTGTTTAAGAGAAAAGATTTGATTGGTGACATTACTTCTGCACAAGCTTGGTGGAACAATGATGGCGTATGGACAAGACCAAGAAAATACAATCAAACAGAAATGGAATATCAAATGCGTAACTGGTATTATTTCAATTGGTTGTGTGGAGATCATATCACAGAACAACATGTTCATAATTTAGATGT
>CANHOY010000015.1 GCA_947462495.1 Bacteroidota bacterium | reverse complement strand
TCATTAGAGGTTAAATTTTCGAACCCTTATATTTTATAAAGGGAGAGAAAATTAAAAAAAGTCATTAGAGGTTAAATTTTCGAACCCTTATATTTTATAAAGGGAGAGAAAATTAAATACACTCTTTTATTTCTTTCTCGGTATAAGCAAGTCCATGTTGTTTTAAAACATCATCTGGAACTCCTGCCCACATATTGGGCACATTGCCCATATAACCTAAGTCTTTCACTCCAATTTCAGCTGTATAAAATCCAGTAGCTACCAGGTCTCTCATCTTGTTAAAGAAATTGACTCCTTGACTATGTTCGGGCTTCGCTTTTTTAGGATAAGCAATTTCATCCACAATGCCTATTTGCTCTTGCTTTGAACATTCTACAAATGACTTGCCATGTTTTTTATTACTATGCAGGTCCAGCCATTTTAATCCTCCTCGCATGGGTATTTGATGATAAGGCATATCTTTTACAATAAACTCTATAAACTCAGGCACTTTTGCATCTGTAGCAGAACCACTTACTGCATCCTTAGGAATAATAATATCTGAAAGTACCACAATAGTGGCTGCTTCGTGTGCATCAAAGAAATTGGGTTCCGCTTTTATCTTTACCGCATAATCTTTTTCTTCTTGCATACGTTCGTCCATATTCACTTCTGATACCGTATTGGACGTATTTTTACAGGCTTCTACTAATACAGTTGCAGAAACCGTACCAATGAACATCGCTTTGATGGATTTTCTTCTGTCCATAATATTTTTAATTAAAAAATTATAAATTTTGTTTTTGTTTGTGTTTCACTTGCTTTTTAAAATTTAAGCAAGCGCTCCACTTATTTAATGATTTTAAAAACAAAATTATAAATTTTGTTTTTGTAACTGATCCAATATATACTCTGAAGCACGCATAGACAAGGCTAAAATAGTCCAAGTAATATTTTTATCTGCTTGTGATGTAAATACCGAACCATCTACACAGAATAAATTACTACAATCATGCGCTTGACCCCATTTGTTTAGAGCAGAAGTTTTTTTATCTGCACCCATACGAACTGTTCCTGCTTCATGAATAATGTTTCCAGGATTAGATAAGCCATATCTATTAGACTCATTATCTTGATCACCCCAGGTAATGACTGCGCCCATTTCATGCATGATTTCTTTAAAGGTTTCCTTCATGTGCTTTGCTTGCTTAATTTCATAGTCTGAATTTTTACAATCAAATTTCAAAACAGGAATACCATATTTATCAACCACTTCTGGATCAATGGTACACTTATTATCAAAACGAGGTACGGCTTCTCCGCGACCAGCCATACCTACACTAGCTCCATAAAAGAAACGAACATCTTCTTTCAAAGACTCCCCATAACCGCCTGCTTCCTTGGTTCTGGCATTCACTTGAAACTTACCATTTAAGCCCTGCATTCCCATTCCAATGCCGTATCCTGGTTGGCTCATACCTCCACCATATTCAATGTGGTATCCACGTGGGAAGTCTAATTTTTTATTATCCAACCACCATGGGGTATATACGTGTAAACCACCAACGCCATCCTCATTGTATCTTTTACGTCCAAATAAAGATGGAATCACCCCACCCATTCCTGCTCCAGTAGAATCATGTAAATAATGACCCACTACACCAGAACTATTGGCTAAACCATCAGGATGCTTTGGTGATTTTGAATTAAGTAATAATCGGGCAGTCTCACAAGTACTTGCACCAAGAATAACCACTTTGGCATTGATTTGATATTCTTGCTTGTCTGCTTTATTGACATAAGAAATGCCTACTGCTTTTCCTTCTCTATCTGTTATTACTTCACGCGCCATGGCACCAGTAATTAAATCAACATTACCAGTAAGTACTGCCGGCTTTACCAATACAGAGGAAGAAGAAAAATCGCCATATACTTTACAAGAACGATTACATTGCCCGCAATAAAAACAAGCACCACGTTCGTCATTAATTTTTTTAGTTAAAATAGATAAACGAGAAGGGATGACAGGAATATTAATTCCAGTAGCTGCTTTCTTAAACATCAATTCATGTAAACGCGGCTTAGGTGGTGGTAAGAAAATTCCATCAGGATCATTCTCCAATCCTTCATTGGTACCATATACACCAATCAATCGATCAATTTTATCGTAATAAGGTTTTATATCTTCATATCCAATTGGCCAATCATCGCCTAAGCCATCAATACTTTTTCTTTTAAAATCACGAGGACCAAAACGCAATGAAATACGACCCCAATGGTTCGTACGTCCGCCAACCATTCTTGCTCTCCACCAATCAAACTTTTCACTTCCTGGAGTTTGCGTATAAGGTTCTCCATCAATTTCCCATCCCCAAAAAGAAGCATCAAAATCACCAAAGGGTCTCATTTTAGTACTTGCTCCACGACGTGGTGATTCCCAAGGGTTTTTTAATTGCGCTGAATTTTTTGCGGGATCAAATTCAGGACCGGCTTCTAGCAAACAAACTTTTAAACCTGCTTTGGATAAAACATAGGCTGCCATTCCACCGCCTGCCCCAGAACCTACTATTACGGCATCGTATTTCTTAGGGGATACCTTTACTTGAAAATTAGACATAAAGCAATCTTTTTTACTATTGAATGAAAGAATGAATTTAAAGAAAAAATGGGATGAAAAGCAAAAAAATGGATGAAAATAATAGTAACCAAAAAAAACAAAAGGGCCCGTTTATGGGGCCCTTTTGAAAATCATTAGAGGATTTTTGCGAATTTTATATTTTTATAAAAATTCGCAAAAAATCAACTACGAACAACCCATTGAAGTACCGCAGTTCAAGCACTTATAACAGGTACCGCTTCTGATGGTAATATGTCCGCAAGTGCTACAAGCTGGAGCATCACTTTGCATGCTTTTGGCAGCTGCTTGTACTTGATCCATAGCGCCGGTTGCTTCCACTGCAACGGCTACATTGGCTTTAGCTACCGGTGCTGCTGCAGGCGCTGTAACACGAATACTGCTTAACTCTGGCTTTCCTACTAAAGTAATATCTCCTTCCTCTCCTAAGTTCTCTACGGTAGGCTTATCTAATACATGTACTAAATCGGTTCTGCCTAAATATTCATAAGCCAATGATCGGAATATAAAGTCGACGATAGATGTAGTGGTTTTAATATTTGGATGATCCACCATACCTGATGGTTCAAACTTAGTAAATACAAATTTCTCTACAAACTCTTCTAATGGAACACCATATTGCAAACCTACAGAAATAGAAATTGCAAAGCAGTTCATTAAACTACGAAGGGTTGAACCTTCTTTTGCTAAATCTATAAATATTTCTCCTAAAGTATTATCGTTGTATTCACCGGTTCTTAAGAATAATACTTGACCGCCAATTCTTGCTTTTTGTGTAAAGCCACGACGCTTAGCTGGTAAAGATTTACGCTCTACGATACGAGATAGTTGACGTTTGAAGGTAGTGTCGGTAGAAGCAGACATTCTTTTTTGAACCTCTTCTAATAACTCATCCACATTTAATTTACTTAAGTCAACCAATTGTGATTCGCTATCAGCACTTACTTCTTCTATACTCGCGTCTGTTTTTTTCTTCTTATCAGATTTTGTACTTAAAGGTTGGCTCAATTTAGAACCATCACGATAAATAGCATTCGCTTTTAAACCTAAGGTCCAACTCATTAAATAAGAATCGGCAATTTCTTCAACAGTGGCTTCGTTGGGAAGGTTAATAGTTTTAGAAATCGCACCAGATAAGAAAGGTTGACAAGCAGCCATCATTCTAATATGTCCATGAGCGTGAATGTATCTTTCTCCTTTTTTACCATTTTTATTTGCACAATCAAATATCGACAAATGCTCATCTTTCAATGCTGGCGCACCTTCTACAGTCATGGTACCGCAAACATAATCGTTAGCTGCATCTATTTGATCTTCGGTAAATCCTAAGGCTTCTAATAAATTAAAGCTCCAGTCTGCAAATACTTCTTCTTTGAAACCTAATCTAGTTAAACAAGCATCACCTAAAGTGAAACGGTTAAAAATAAATCCAATTTCAAATGCAGATTTAGCAGCACCATTTAATTTTGCAATCTCTTCTACTGTAAATCCTTTAGCTAATAAAGATTCATTATTAATATAGGGCGCACCTGCGAAACTTGCATGTCCTATAGCAAAGTTTACAATAGCATCATTTTCTGCTTGAGAATAACCCAAGTTCTTTAATGCTTGTGGCACCGATTGGTTGATAATTTTAAAATATCCACCACCTGATAATTTTTTAAACTTCACTAATGCAAAGTCTGGTTCAACACCTGTAGTATCACAATCCATTACTAAACCAATGGTTCCTGTTGGAGCAATTACAGTTGTTTGCGCATTTCTATAACCATATTTCTCTCCTAATTGAACTGCATCATCCCAAGCCTTCGTTGCGGCTTTCAATAAATAATCAGGAGTATATTGAGCTTTAATTCCTTGTGGTTTAATTTCTAATCCAACATAAGCACCCTCTGCATCATAAGCAGCCGCACGATGATTACGCATCACACGTAACATGTCTTCTTTATTTTCTTCGTATCTGTCAAACGCACCTAAGAAAGAAGCTAATTCAGCGGATGTTTTATAAGCCACACCCGTCATGATAGCAGTAATTGAACCTGCTATTCCACGAGCTAGTTCACTATCGTAAGCGATACCACTTACCATTAACATTGAACCAAGGTTAGCAAAACCTAAACCTGTAGTTCTGTAGTCGTAAGATAATTGTGCTACTTCTTTAGAAGGAAACTGCGCCATTAAAATAGATACTTCTAATACAGTGGCCCATAATCTTGTAGTATATTCAAAACCCGTTACATCAAAACTATTGTCAGACTCATTGAAGAATTTACGCAAGTTGATAGAAGCTAGGTTACAAGCCGTGTTGTCCAAGAACATATATTCTGAACAAGGGTTAGAAGCATTAATGCGTCCACCTTTTGGACAAGTATGCCACTCATTAATAGTAGTGTCATATTGTGTTCCAGGATCGGCACAACGCCAAGCTGCATTTGCAATTTGATCCCATACTTCACGAGCAGGTATTGATTGCATCACACGGCCATCAGTTCTTGCCTTTAATTCCCAATTGCCATTTTCAGACAATGCTTTAAAGAAGCTATTCGGAATACGTACCGAGTTGTTTGAGTTTTGCCCAGACACTGTTGCGTAAGCCTCTCCTTCATAACTATTATCATAACCAGCTGCTATTAATGCAGCTACTTTATCTTCTTCCTTTACTTTCCAGTTAATGAACTCCATTACTTCTGGATGATCTAAATCTAAACAAACCATTTTAGCAGCACGACGAGTTGTACCACCACTTTTAATAGCACCAGCAGCACGGTCTCCAATTTTTAAGAAACTCATTAAACCACTTGATGAACCACCACCACTTAATTTTTCGTTGGCTCCTCTTATTTGTGAGAAGTTAGTTCCTACTCCAGAACCATATTTAAAAATTCTTGCTTCTCTTGTCCATAAGTCCATGATCCCCCCTTCGTTCACTAAGTCGTCACTTACACTTAATATAAAACAAGCATGTGGTTGAGGACGCTCATAAGCACTTGTTGATCTTTTTAATTGCTTATCGTTAGGGTCTACATAATAGTGGCCTTGTGCACCACCTGTAATACCATAACTCTCATGCAAACCAGTATTAAACCATTGTGGTGAGTTAGGAACACAAGCTTGATTCAAAATACTATATACTAATTCCTCATAGAATATTTGCGCATCTTTTTCTGTAGCAAAATAACCATAACGCTCACCCCACACTCTCCAACAATTAGCCATTCGATGTGCCACTTGCTTCACAGTTGTTTCACGACCAAGTGTTCCATCAGGTTGAGGAACTCCTGCTTTTCTAAAATATTTTTGTGCAAGAATATCTGTGGCAATTTGGCTCCATTGTTTGGGAACTTCCACATTAGTCATTTCGAACATCTTCTCACCATTTGGATTTTTGATAACGCTATCTCTGTAGTCGTATTCAAATTGATCAAATGGAGATACATTCTCTTTTGTAAATAGGCGAGAAAATGCTAAACCTTTTTTTGTTTTAGGAACTGCCATGGTCGTATTCTATTTTGGATGTTAGTGGGTTATCCCACTAGATTTTGTAAAAACCTTGATGGGTATACGAAAATATCTTTCTATACCCACAATTCAACCATGGAAATATCAACAGCTGTGGAAAAGAATTGTGGATTAAATTAAACACTATATCCGGCTTGATTTCCGTGATTTATCCCCACCATATGTTAGTTTCTGCGAAAAAAAAACCTTGGATTATTGTATTTTTTAGTAATAAATCCAGTTTAGACTCCTATGGTATAATTAAATTGGATAATTTTGAAGATTCCAACAAAAAGACGCATCTTTCGGGTGCAAAGAAATGACGCATACGATATACCATACCATCCTAAGTGGCAAAGCAAAATCTAATAAGGCTTTTGCTGTTTTAATAGACCCAGATAAGCTCACTGACCAAGGCTTACTCAGCACCATTGAAATTGCTGTTAAAGCTAAAGTTGACTTCTTCTTTGTAGGAGGCAGCTTGGTAGTAACCGACACTTTAGATAAGATGGTAGCTACTATAAAAAAACATTGCACCATACCGGTTGTTTTATTTCCTGGATCTCCCGATCAAATTACATCTAAAGCAGACGCTTTATTATACTTGTCTTTAATTTCAGGTCGCAATCCAGAATTATTAATTGGTCAGCATGTTATTAGCGCCCCCTTCGTAAAACAAAGCGGTTTAGAAATTATTCCAGTTGGCTATATGTTAATTGATGGCGGAACCCCAACCACCGTTTCTTATATCTCCAATACCAATCCTATCCCTTCCAATAAAAATGATATTGCGATTTGTACCGCAATGGCAGGAGAAATGTTAGGCCTTAAATTGATTTATATGGATGCAGGTAGTGGTGCATTAAAAGCCATTCCGACCGCGATGATTAAGGAGGTAGCCAAGCACATTCAAATACCTTTGGTAGTAGGCGGCGGTATTACTACCCCTGAAAAAGCAAAAGAAAATTGTATGGCTGGTGCAGATATAATTGTTGTTGGCAATGCAGCAGAAAAAGATCCTGAATTAATCACAGCCATTTCCAACGCCATTCATAGTTTGAATAAATAAACCTTTTTTAGAAACTCATCATTTCTTTAAACTTCACAGTTTGACGTCGGCTTATTTCTATTTTTTCTCCCCCTTTTAATTCTACCAACAAGCCTCCATTAAAGTAGGGTTCGATTTTTTCTATCCAATGTAAATTGATAATGTGCTTTCTATTGGCTCTAAAAAAAACTCGATCGTCTAACCTATCTTCCAACGCATTTAATGATTTTAATATGAGTGGCTTATTGGTGGAGAAATATACTTTAGCATAATTACCTACGCTTTCAAATAATCTAATGTCTTGTAGTTTTACAAACCAACATTTTTCGCCATCCTTCACAAATACCTGATCACTTTCCGATAAAGGCCCACGCTGATTGCCTGACAAACTTGCTTGCTCCAATTGTATTTCGGCTTGTAGTTTTTGAATGGCGTCTGCTAATCTTTTTGGATCAATGGGTTTTAATAAATAATCTAGTGCATTTACTTCAAATGCCTTTAATGCAAATTCATCATAGGCCGTTGTAAAAATAACTTTGGGCGCCTTTTCCAATTCTGCCAGTAAATCAAATCCAGTCTTGCCCGGCATTTGAATGTCTAAAAAAATAAGATCGGGTCTGGATAAATCAATTTTCTCAACGCCTTCATCCACATTGCTCGCTTCGTCAATAATAAGTATATCGGGATGTTCAGCTAATAATTTTTTTAACTCATTTCGAGCTAATCTTTCATCGTCAATAATAATTGCTTTAATGGGCATGCTTTATTTTTTTGGAATAGAAATAGGGATGGCTAATTTTGCTGTAACCTGATTGGGTAAACATTGAAAAATTTCAAATAATGCTTGCCCATGGTATAATAAATTTAAACGTTCTCTGGTACTTTGTAATCCAAAACCATCGCGTTCGCTAGGCTTTAATAACCCTGTATTTTGTACCATTAAAACGAGTTTATCCTGCTCGAATTTGGAAATAATTTTTATAAGACAATCTCCTGGCTGCTTGCTTAGTCCATGCTTAATAGCATTTTCTACCAAAATTTGGAGCATCATGGGTGGCATTAAATTGGCTGTAGTTTTAGGTTCAATTTCATATTCCACAATTAACCTATCTGCAAAACGAATATACTCAAGGGCTAAGTAGTCTTTTACAATATCTAGTTCTTTTTCTAGCGTTGTAATTTCTACTTTATCAACTTGAATACTGCTTCTTAAAATATTGCTTAACTCTGTAATTGCTTGCCTTGCTCGTTTTGGGTCCTCATCTACCAATGCACGAATACTATTTAATGCATTAAATATAAAATGGGGATTTATTTGCGATTTAATTGTTTTTAACTCCAATTCTTTAATGATGGTTTCCAATCTTACCTTATTCACTTCTTCAGAATTAGCAAACTCAATATAATGCCATAAAACATAAACAGACATCCACACTAAAAATATAGGTGTATCAAAAATGAGACTGAATAAAAATCTTCTAAATGCAGGGATATTTCTACCAGGTTCATACAACTTTAAAATATCCGCTAAATAACTTGAAGAGAAACTATTCAAGATTGAGAAAACTAATAATAATAAAACCAATTTCCACCATTGATTAGAAGGCATGGGAGGACGCAACGAAAGTCGATGCATACTTTCTCTCAAAACATGGGTTATTAAAATGCCCAAGGATAGATTCAATAATAATCTTGGATAAAAAACAGGATTCAATTCTTTATCTAAAATAGAGGCAAAAAACAAAATGGTTAGGCCATAGCTAAACCAGCCTGAAATTTGACAAATCCAGTATAAAGAAGAGTTCTTTTTCATCTACTCCAAATTTACCCATTATAACTAGGTTTTGACCCTTTTAAATTTATTAGTGGTCATATTCTAGGGTATACGGCAAGCCTACAAATTCCCTGTAAACTTTTGCCGTATATTTATGTTATTGATTTACATTTACACCCTAATTATTACTGATGCATATTGAGGCAGGCCCCTTATTAAAAATGATTGATTCCCCTAATGACCTTAAAAAGGTCTCTAAGGAGAAATTACATCAGGTTTGCGATGAACTACGTCAATACATCATTGATGTGGTGAGCGTTCACGGAGGTCACTTTGCCGCGAGCTTAGGAGTGGTCGAATTAAGTGTTGCCTTACATTATGTATACAATACACCTTATGACCAATTGGTTTGGGATGTAGGTCATCAAGCCTATGGTCATAAAATTTTAACAGGCCGAAGAGACGACTTTACAACCAATCGTAAATACAATGGCTTAAGTGGTTTTCCTAAAAGGTCTGAAAGCGAATATGATACTTTTGGCGTTGGACACTCTTCTACTTCTATTTCTGCAGCATTAGGAATGTCAATGGCTGCCAAGTATAAAAAAGAAAATAGAAAGTCGGTGGCTATTATAGGTGATGGCTCTATGACAGCAGGTATGGCTTTTGAAGCAATGAACCATGCTGGCGTTGCGGACAGCGATGTGCTAATAATTTTGAATGATAATTGCATGAGCATTGACCCCAATGTGGGTGCATTAAAAGAATATTTAACTGACATTAGTACTTCTCCCACTTATAATAAAGTAAGAGATGAACTTTGGCAACTAATGGGAAAACTACCTATTGGAAAAACTTTTACTCGAGAGATGGCTTCAAAAATTGAAGCTGGTTTAAAAGGGGTCGTTTCCAAAAGCAGTAATTTATTTGAGGCATTGAACCTTCGTTATTTTGGACCCATTGATGGGCACAATATTGCCAATTTAGTAGATACCTTAAAAGATTTAAAAGAAATTCCTGGTCCAAAAATATTGCATGTGCTTACCGTAAAAGGAAAAGGATACGCCTTGGCAGAAAAAGATCAAACCAAATGGCATGCACCTGGCTTGTTTGATAAATTAACAGGAGAGATTATCAAGAAAAAAATTGAAACACCTCAGCCACCCAAATACCAAGATGTCTTTGGACATACCCTAGTAGAATTGGCCAAGAGTAATAAATTAATTATGGGTATTACGCCCGCTATGCCAAGTGGTTCTTCCTTAAAGTATATGATGGAAGCTATGCCAGATAGGGCTTTTGACGTTGGCATCTGCGAGCAACACGCTGTTACTTTAAGTGCAGGCTTAGCTACTCAAGGCATCAAAGCTTTTTGCAATATTTATTCTTCCTTTATGCAAAGAGCGTATGACCAAGTGATACATGATGTAGCATTACAAAATTTACCTGTGGTGTTTTGTTTAGACCGCGCAGGTTTAGTTGGCGAAGATGGACCTACCCACCACGGTTGTTATGATATTGCTTTCTTTAGATGCATTCCTAATATGATTGTTTCTGCCCCAATGAACGAAGTAGAATTACGTAACCTCATGTTCACTGCTCAGTTGCCAGAAACCAATGCGCCATTTGTAATAAGATATCCAAGAGGCGAGGGTGTATTAGTTGATTGGCAAAAACCATTTGAAAAAATTACGATTGGAAAAGGAAGAAAATTAAAAGACGGAAAAGACATCGCTATATTATCCTTAGGACATCCTGGAAATTTTGCACAAACTGCAATTAGAAATTTAAGAGAGGAAGGCATAGATCCAGCCCATTACGATATTCGTTTTGTAAAACCAATCGACGAGGAATTATTGCATGAGGTTTTTAAAAACTATGATAAAATTGTTACAGTGGAAGATGCGACTATTGTGGGCGGCATGGGTTCGGCTATTTTAGAATTCATGAACGAACATAATTACAATAGTAAAATTACCATGTTAGGTATTCCAGATAGTATTGTTGAACATGGTAGCTTAAAAGAGCTTTATCATGAATGTCATTACGATGCAATTGCGATTTCCGATGCTGTAAAAGCATTACTGGGCAAACAAATACTTACAGAAGTGTAATTTTTTTGAGTTGTAAAAACTAAACTTAGTTTAAGCTAGGATCAAAATCACCTAAATCTTCTTCTCTTTTTTCACCCTCTTCTGGTAAGATTGGATCTTCTTTGAATGATTCTAAATTGGCTGTTTCATAAGAATCAAAGCTATCCACATGGCCTGGCTCTAAATCATCTTCTCTATTTTCATTCCACTCGATGATAAAATTATTACGCCCCTCGCCCACCATTAGCTTCATGTATTTTTGTTGAGACAATTCTAATATGGATAAGAATAAAAACAAAGCGTGTACTCTGTCTTGACAGATATCAAACACTTTTTCAAAAGCTACTGTCTTGCCTTCTTTAACGATATCCAATAAATAGGCTCTGCTGCCCTCCATGGTGTAGTTGTACCTCACTACCGTATGTACGGGTTTGTTTTGACGATCTTGCAAACGCGTCATTACTTTTTCAAATGACTTCATTAATTTAAATAAAGTTACCGTTTGCAATTCGGTGCCTTCCGCCGCTTCCTCTCCCACTAAAGACATTTCTTGTTGAATATTACCGCGCTTCATCATTAACATTCTCAACGCCTCCAAGTCGGCCATTTGAACCGCCGCTTCCTTGTATTTTTTGTACTCTAAAATTTTATCAATTAATTCTTGTCTTGGATCAATTTCATTCCCTAAAGCATCTAATTCCTTTCTTGGCAATAAAAGCTTTGCTTTGATGCGCATTAAAGTGGATACAAATAAAATAAATTCACTACTTAATTCAATGTTTACTTTTTCTTGATCGTGTATAAAGTTTAAAAAATCATTGATGATTTTAGTAATTTGGATATTATAAATATCCATCTCGTCTCGCTCGATGAAAAAAAGTAGCAGATCAAAAGGACCTTCAAATTGGTCTACTTTTATGGAATAATTAGCTTGCTGGTTCATTCCCACAAAGAAAAGGAATCAGGATTAATTTAAGGCCAATTGAGCAAGTATTTATCCACTTTTATAAAAAATCAAGCATCTTTACCCAAAATTTAGCGCGTGAACAATAAGTTCTTCAATTGGCTCTTGTTTTGCATTTTATCACTTGTTTGGGGCAGCTCCTTTATTTTAATGAAAGAAGGGCTTAAACAGCTTTCCCCCTACCAAGTAGCTTCGTTACGCATGCTGTTTGCTGGCCTTGTTTTATTGCCTTTTGCTTTTAGGGCTTTTAAAAAAATACCCAAAGAGAAAATGGGTTTAGTGATTATCTCTGGTATCATTGGCAACTTTATACCTGCGTATCTTTTTTGCATTGCTGAAACAAAAATTGATAGCGGACTAGCAGGAATTTTAAACTCCCTTACTCCTTTATTTACCATTCTTGTAGGTTTATTTTTTTTCAAGATCCCTTCAAATCAAAAAAAATTAACAGGAGTTTTGGTAGGATTTATAGGACTTTGTTTACTCTTAGCTTCTGGTAAAAATATAAGCTTTGAAAATTTATCTTATGCATCGTTAGTGTTGCTAGCTACTTTTTTATATGGATTAAATGTAAATATGGTAGGAAAATTTTTGCAAAATATTCGTGCCTTAGATATTGCTTCAGTAGCCTTTGCTTTTTTAATTTTACCTAGCTTACTTTTACTATACAACACCGGCTATTTTAGTTTAAATTTTAAAGATTCAAATATTATCTACGCTTCCCTAAGTAGCCTTTGCTTAGGCATAGTGGGTACTTCCATCTCCGCAATTCTTTTTTATATGCTCATAAAAAAATCGAGTATCGTTTTTGCTTCAATGGTCACGTATGGAATTCCGATTGTTGCTATTGCCTGGGGTATTTATTTTGGAGAAACTATTTCTATACTACAAGTAGGTAGTTTACTTATTATTTTAGCAGGCGTCTATATTGTAAATAAGCCCCAACAACAATAAAGAGTCAGGGCTTATTCTATATTAATGTGTTTTGAAATGCTTCCCTTAAATAGTCATGATTTCTTTTTCCTTGGACTCCAAATGTTTTTCTACTAAACCAATATGTTTGTCTGTAATTAGTTGAATCTCATCTTCAGCACCTTTACAAATATCCAAACTAGCGCCGTCCTTTTGTAACTTCTTCACTTGCTCAATATGATCGCGTCTTATATTGCGAATAGAAACCTTACTCACTTCTCCTTCTGCACTTGCTTTTTTAACCAATTCCTTGCGTCGTTCTTCTGTTAAAGGAGGAGTGAATAATCTTATTTGTACCCCATCATTCTGAGGTGTAATACCAATATTAGCAGCCATAATAGCCCTTTCAATAAGTGCCAACATGTTTTTTTCCCAAGGTTGAATACTTATAGTTCTACTATCTAATACTTGTACATTGCCTACCTGACTCACCGGTGTAGGTGTGCCATAATAATCTACATTGATCCCTTCTAAAATGGAAGGAGAGGCTTTGCCAGCTCTTATCTTAGAAATCTCTATTTCTAAATGATTGATCGCCTTTTTCATGCCATTTTCGGCATTAATAGTAATTTTCTTTAACTCTTCTGACATAGTTGAATTATTTGGGTCTTCAAAGCTACGCAAATCATAGAATTGAGCACAAGTCTTTTTTTAGGTTTTTACTACATTTTCGATGCTATTTAGACTATGAATTCTATCTTTGCAACCACAATTATCATACAATTATGGCTACCACCGATTTAACTAAAATTGCCTCTCAAATTAGAAGAGACATTGTAAGAATGGTTCACGCTCAACAAAGTGGTCATCCAGGTGGCTCTTTGGGTTGCACCGATTTTCTAACTGCACTCTATTTTAAAGTGATGAAAATTGATACTAACTTTTCAATGGACGGAAAAAATGAAGACCTTTTCTTTTTATCCAATGGTCATATTTCTCCTGTTTTCTATTCTGTTTTAGCTAGGTCAGGTTATTTTGATATAAAAGAATTAGCCACCTTTAGACAAATAAACTCACGTTTACAAGGACATCCTACCACACACGATCATTTACCAGGCATCCGTATTGCAAGTGGCTCCTTAGGCCAAGGCATGAGCGTTGCCATTGGTGCAGCACTTACCAAAAAATACAATAAAGACGATCGTACCGTTTATTGCTTACATGGTGATGGCGAATTACAAGAAGGACAAATTTGGGAAGCCATTATGTTTGCAGCACATAATAAAGTAGATAATTTAATCGCTACAGTAGATGTAAATGGTCAACAAATTGACGGACCATTGAGCAAGGTTTTATCATTGGATAGTTTAGAAGAAAAATTTAAAGCATTTCATTGGACCGTTTTACATATGGATGGTCACAACATGGACAATATTGTTGAAACCCTAGCCAAAGCAAAATCATTAACTGGACAAGGGAAGCCTATTTGTATTTTAATGAAAACAGAAATGGGTAAAGGAGTTGATTTTATGGAAGGCAGTCATGAGTGGCATGGAATTGCCCCTAACGACGAGCAATTAGCCAAAGCATTAGGCCAATTAGAAGAGACCTTAGGTGATTATTGAGCCTCCTTAAAATTCTCTTTTTGATTTTTTTACGCGGGTCTAATTAATTTTTTCAAACAATCTATCGGCTGCTCTGCGCGCTGGCAACCATCCAGCTAATAATGCTATCGCAATCACTAATAACATAATAGCTATATAGTCTATTGCCATTGGCTTTACTGGATAATAATCTATAACAAAAGAATTGCCTCCTAATTTAATAAAGTGAAAAGTATTTTGTAGCCAGCAAAATAAACTGGCTAAGCCCCCTCCAATAAAGGCGCCTAAAAAAGCCATAATGCCAGACAGTAATAAAAATATTTTTTGAATGTCCCAAGGTTTTGCACCCATAGCATGAAGCACATGAATGTCTTTTTGCTTTTCTAAAACCAACATAGTCAAAGCCCCAACTAAGTTAAAAGAAGCGACCATCATGATTAATGCTAGAATGGAAAAAATAATCCATTTCTCCATTTGCATGATTTTATACAAATCAATATTTTGTTGAAATTTATTTTTTATTTGAAGTTCTGGACCAAAAATATTTTTTAATTGCTCCATCACTTGTCCTTCTGCTGATGGATTTACTGCAAGCTCAATAGCAGAAACCTGACGGGGTGCTAAGTCAAATAAATATTGCGCAAAAGCATAATTGGTAAATACATATTGATCGTCGAACTCTTGCTGCACCGAAAAAGCCCCTGCCTCCACCGCATTTAAGGTGTTTAACTGATTAAGGCTGGTTATGGATTTCCCCGATCTATTTACTGCAAACAATTGAACGGTATCTCCAATTAAGCTTTGAAATAATCCTAACTTTTGTTCGATACCAATGCCAATTACTAATTGAGGATTTTGCTCATTCCCCACTTCGTATTTACCTCTTCTTAAATAAGATTGAATATGATTGATTGATCCATAAGTGGAGTCCACTCCTTTCACCATCACTACCGCTTGAAAATTATCCTTTACAATTAAAGCTCTGTTTTCTACTACCTTGCTTACGGCTTTTACTCCTTCTATTTTTTTAACTAATTGATAGGTGCTATCCGATATTGTGAAAAATTTTCCCTGTACGGGTGTAACACGCACATCTGCATAAAAATCCGAATACAAGCCTTTTACAATGTCTGTAAATCCATTGGATACACTTAATATTAAAATAAGTGCTGCAGTACCTAAGGCAATAGCAAATACACTAACCCATGCAATAATTTGTATTGCTTGAAAAGCATATTTACCTCTGAAATAACGCCAAGCAAATAAGAAATGCACTTACAAATTTTTTAGAATCTCATCCATTTTAAAAACATAATCCAAGGTATCGTCTAAATAAAAATGCAATACAGGAATACGCCTTAATTGGTGCTTCATGGTATCAGAAAGATGCTTTTTGATTTCCCATGCCTGCGCTTGTATTTTTTTAAAGCAAGCTTCGCTGTCCTTAACTTGAAAAAGACTTATATAAATTCTAGCCTCCAACAAATCGGGCGTCACTTTTACAGAAGATATAGAAATCATACCCCCTTGTAAATTGGTAAGCCCTAATTTTAAAAAAATATCGTTTAGGGCAGTTTGAATGGCTCCAGCCACCTGTTTTTGTCTTTTTCCTTCTTCCATAATCAAAATCGTTGATTCGTTGTAAAATTAGTTACTTTGCTGATTATTCTGCGGGAATAATTTTGAATATGAAGAAATTTATTCGCATCATAAGTTATATTAGAGAATACAAGG
>CANHOY010000014.1 GCA_947462495.1 Bacteroidota bacterium | reverse complement strand
ATGTGGAGAATAGCGGGTTCGAACCGCTGACCCCTTGCATGCCATGCAAGTACTCTACCAACTGAGCTAATTCCCCCTATTTTTTAAACCGCTGACCTTCCCGAATTCCATTCGGGACGCTCTACCAATCCCGATTGCTCGGGACTAATTCCCCTATTTCAAATTTCATGAAATTAAATTTCTCCTTTACCATCCAGCCAAAGTTTTACCGCTTCGGTGGTAACAGATTTTGGTCTTTCTAATGGGAAACCTAAGGCTCTATCCCAAGTTAAACTGGCTAGTACACCCAAGGCTCTACTTACTGCAAACAAAACAGTGTAAAATTCATATTCTACTATACCATAATGAACTAATAAGGCACCACTATGTGCATCTACATTCGGCCAAGGATTTTTTACCTTACCAAGTGACTCTAAAATTGGAGGAACTGTTTCATAAATTTTCCAAACAGTATTCACCAACTTATCATCTGCTAAATGTTTTTTACCAAAAGCCATTTGGGCAGTAAAACGTGGATCAGTTTTTCTTAACACTGCATGTCCATAACCAGGTACCACTTTCCCTGCTGCTAAAGTTTTTTGAACGTATTCGGCAATTTGTGCAGCAGTAGGTTCATCGGTTCCAATAGCTTCTTGCATTTCAAAAATCCATTTGATCACTTCTTGATTAGCTAATCCATGTAATGGACCTGCTAATCCATTCATACCCGCTGCATAACTTAAATAAGGATCGCTTAATGCAGAACCTACTAAGTGTGTCGTATGGGCTGATACATTTCCTCCTTCATGATCGGCGTGAATGGTCATATACAACCTCATTAATTCTTTGGTGCTTTCATCTTCAAAGCCCATCATATAAGCAAGGTTGCCAGCCCAATCCAACAAACCATTGGGATGAATGTGTTCGTTATTTTTATATTTTCTTCTGTAGATATAAGCTGCTATTCTTGGCAAACGAGCAATTAAATCCATGGAATCATCGTAAGTATATTGCCAGTAATCTTTTTTATTCATGCCCTTTGCATACTCTTGCGCAAATTTACTTTCTGTTTGTAAAGCCATTACTGCAGCCACAAACATCGTCATGGGGTGGCTATTTAAAGGAAATGCATCAATTACATCAAATACATGTGAAGGCACATGACTTCTTCTTTGCCAGTTATTGGTAATCGCATGTACATCAGTATCATTGGGTATTTCACCAATCATCATCAAATAAAATAGTCCTTCAGGCAAGGGTTCATCACCTTTAGGAGCTTTAGTTAATTTTGCTTGTAATTCAGGAATGGTAAAACCTCTAAAACGGATACCTTCTTGTGCATCTAATAAACTTGTCTCAGTTACTAAGCCCGTAATACCGCGCATTCCTTGATAAGCTTGTGCTAGAGTTACTTCCCCAATTTTTTTGTCGCCGTGCGCTTTAATTAATTCCTTAATTTCTAAATTAGCAGCATTGGCTTTTGCAATGAACCTATCTTTAATTTCTTCCATATACCAAATATTATATATTAAAACCGTTTAAATTTGGCCTCGAAGTTAGCTCAAAAAAAGGTTTATTTGGCTGCTTTTTTGTACAAATAATAAACTACCCATATAAAAATCAAATTAGGGATCCAAGCGGCTATCAAGGGAGGCAAATTACCCTTGGTGGAGAAGATGGTGGAGAATCTATCCGTAATGATAAATAGCGCCGCTATCATAAAGCCCAAAGCTAGATGGGAGCCACTTCCACCTCTTACTTTTCGACCTGCTATGATCCCTCCAATTAAGGTCAACAACAGCACGGTTAAAGGGGTGGCATCTCGTCGATACCTTTCAATTTTAAGTTCATTCAACCCTTCAGAACCTCTCAAGGCCTCTAAGTTAATTTGCTTTATTAGTTCAGGCGTGGTTAATTTATCCTTGGTGTATTTGTCTTTTTCTAAATCAACGGGTTTAAAAGCAAATTTTTTATGTAAGGTGGGGCTATAAGTGACCACTTCCCTATTGTCATAAATATTTCTTTCAATCACATCAGATAACATCCAACTTTTTGTTGCCGTATCCCAAATAATATCACTGGCTCTGATGTTGTAAATAATCTTGTCTTTATTCATTTGATAAGCAAAAAAACTACTACCTCTGTTAAAAGAAGTATCATAAGCATATATGCCAGCATAGGTAAATGAATCAATCCTAAAATAAATATCACTTGACCCGCGCACCAATGCATTGTAACTTGAACGGGAATCTACATAGGCTGCTTCAAAGCTTCCTCTAATGGTATTAGCCTTGGGTATGAACCAGAAATTAGAGACCCATAACAATACCCCTAATAAAGCACCTCCTAACCAATAAGGTCTTAACCATCTGTCATAAGTAATTCCACTTGCAAGAATGGCAATAATTTCAGTTTGTCCGGCCATTTTAGAGGTAAAGAAAATAACAGCAATAAAAACAAATAATGGAAATAGCAACGCAATAATATGGGGAATAAAACCAATATAATAGCGGGTAAAAATTTCGCCAGCCGAAAAACCAGACTTTACAAAATCATCTGTTTTTTCACTCACATCAATTACTACTGCAATAACAGCAAATAAAAAGATGGAGAAAAAAAATACAGTCAAAAACTTTTTTAATATGTACCAATCTAATTTTTTCAAACTATTTATTTCCTTTAAGGTTCCTTATAATCGTTTGCTAATTTGTGCAACCATTGTTTTTTTCCAACTAGTATAATCCCCAGCAAGAATATGCTCCCTTGCCTGCCCTACTAACCAAAGATAAAAAGATAGATTCTGAATACTTGCCAATTGCAAACCTAATATTTCATCCGCTACAAATAAATGACGCATATAAGCTTTGGTATAATATTGACTCATTTCATTGGGTAAGCCTGGATCCAATGGAGTAAAATCACTGGCCCACTGCTTGTTCTTTATATTAATCACCCCTTGAGTGGTAAAAACCATCCCATTACGGCCATTACGGGTTGGCATTACACAATCAAACATATCCACTCCTAAATCAATGGCTTCTAAAATATTCCATGGCGTGCCTACACCCATTAAGTACCTTGGCTTTTGCTTAGGCAAATTTTCGCAACACAATTGTGTAAAATCATATAACTCTTGCTCCGACTCCCCAACGCTTAATCCACCAATGGCATTACCTACCGCATTTTTTGAACTAATATATTCGCAGGAAGCTTTTCTTAAATCGGCAAAGACACCGCCTTGAACAATTGGAAATAAGTTTTGTGTATGGCCATATAAATCGGGCGTCTCGGCTAGCCTATTAAAACACTTGTCAAGCCAAAGATGTGTTAAATTCATACTCTTTTGCACATATTCATATTCACTTGGATAAGGTGGGCATTCGTCAAAAGCCATAATAATATCGGCTCCAATACTTCTTTGAATATCCATTACTTTTTCAGGACTAAATAAATGTTTACTCCCATCAATATGTGATTGAAATAAAACACCTTCTGGTTTAATTTTTCGATTGGATGCCAATGAAAAAACTTGATAACCACCACTGTCAGTTAAAATGGGTCGATCCCAATTCATAAAACGATGTAACCCACCAGCAGCCTCCATTACTTCGGTTCCAGGTCTTAGATACAAATGATAGGTGTTACCTAAAATAATTTGGGCATGAATGTCCGTTTTAAGTTGCTGCTGCGTTACCGCTTTCACAGAACCAATGGTACCAACTGGCATAAAAATGGGGGTCTGTATTACGCCATGATCGGTGGTGATGGTGCCTGCCCTAGAAGCCCCCTGCTTACTCTCCATTTCCAAGTTAAATGCTAATGCTGCCATGGCGCAAAGGTAAGGTCAAATGGCCTATTTTTCCACATTCAATCTTCCCCTGCATTAGCTGAACTAGCATGCTTTACTTTTGTAAGATGTTAACTAACCTCCCGCTGTCTAGCCTATTGATAGGCACTTTTATTGGCATAATACTAATTCAACTGTTTTATTACTTATATTTTTTCCTTCGCTTAGCCTTATATAAAAAACCTACTAAATCGGTGCATGTCGAACACCCCATTTCAGTGGTCATTTGCGCCCGGGACGAAGCAGCCAATTTAGCCAATTATCTACCAGGGGTATTGGTGCAGGATTATAATACCACACACGAGGTAGTTTTAGTAAATGACAATTCGGAAGATGAAACAAAATACTTATTAGAAGAATTTAAAAAATCATTCAAGAATTTAAATCCAATTTTACTTTCACAAGAAGCTAAAATGATTAATGGGAAAAAATTTCCATTATCTATTGGTATCAAGTCGGCTAAAAACGAAACTTTACTCTTAACCGATGCCGATTGTGTGCCTGCTAGCGAACACTGGATGCAATTGATGCAAGACGGCTATGACGAGGGTACTGAAATTGTATTAGGCTATGGCGCATATCGAAAAAAACCAGGTATTCTAAATAAATTAATTCGCTTTGAAACTTTTCAAACTGCCTTGCAATATTTTTCTTATGCATTGGCGGGCATGCCTTATATGGGTGTAGGAAGAAACTTATCCTATAAAAAAGAAGTATTTATTCGTAATAAAGGATTTTCTTCTATCAATCAATTACCTAGCGGAGATGACGACTTGTTTATCAACCAAGTGGCCAATAAAAATAATACTTCAATTGTCATTGATCATGATGCCCATACCATTAGTGAACCAAAAACTAATTTACACGATTGGATGAACCAAAAGTACCGTCATTATACCACCAGCAAATATTATAAAAAAGGACATGCCGCCTTACTAGGCTTGTATGCAATAAGTCAATTTTTAGTATACCCCGTTTTTATTGCTGCATTATTTTTAACGCAAGAATATATTTTAATTTCCAGTCTTTGGGCCATTCGTCTCCTAGTTCAAGGAACTATCTTAAGGAGTACCATGAAAAAGTTGAACGAATTAGACCTATGGCCTTGGTTTATTTTATTTGATATATGGTCTGTGTTCTATTATTTATTTACCTTGCCTAGTGTATGGAAAGCCCCACAGAAAAATTGGAACTAATAACTAAGTACTTTGCCGATTTCACACCTAAGCAATTGGGTCAAATAGCAGGACTAGAACCCGCTTATAAAGAGTGGAATAGTCAAATTAATGTAATCTCTAGAAAAGATATCGATCATATTTACTTACATCATATTCTTCATTCATTAAGTATTGCCGCTATTGTAGAATGGGAAAAAGGAACCCAGGTGATAGATATTGGATGTGGTGGAGGTTTCCCTTGCGTTCCATTGGCCATCTTTTTCCCAGAGGTACAATTTTTAGCCGTAGACAGTATTGCAAAAAAATTAAAAGTAGTAGATGCAGTTTGCGAAATGGTAGGAATAACCAATATTAAAACACAGCACACCAGAGTGGAAGAAATAAAGAATAAAAAGTTCGATTACGCCATTAGCAGAGCCGTAGCGCCATTAAAAGATTTATGGAAATGGGCCGGTCCTATTTTGAATAAAAAGCCCAATCAAACTAATTCATTAATTTGTTTAAAAGGCGGCGACTTGCACCAAGAAATTTTTGAAAGCGGTGTGCGTCCAAAGATGATGTCTATTTATGACATCTTCCCTGAAGCTTATTTTGAAGAAAAATTTATCATACAAGTTAAGAAGCCTTAATATTTACTAATTAGGTATCTCTAATTTATTATTGCTTCTATTAAGGTCTGGCATTCTAAAGCTTGGATCAATCTCTATGGTTTTTAATGCCGTAATGGGTTTTGTTGTTACAAAAGTATAGGTAGGTTGCACCCATTTCCACTCGGGATGTACAATTCTATTTTGAGTTGTTTCAGAAAGCTTCGGCGCCAACATTAAATCCAATGGAATATAATGCAGTTCGGTACTACCATCTTTATAAGTTATAAGTACTTCAATAGGTGCGGGCATTTTACCATAACGTTGTAAGCTAATGATGGCAGTATTATTTTCAGCTTGAATATCATTTAATCCATAATCAATAGTTTTAGTAGAGTTCACCCAATACTCTTTTAACCATTGCAGTTGAATGCCACTTGTTTTTTCAGCCACTCGGAAAAAATCATTGGCATTGGGATGTTTAAATTTCCAAATATTATAATATTTTACCAAAGTAGCATCGCGTAATGAATCTCCAATGATATAGCCCAAGAAACCTAATAAAGTGGCACCCTTGCTATAAGCTGCACTACTATAAGCAAAATTAGTATTATAATGATCGGAATGCGTAGACATCGGTTCCTCTATATTACTTTTTGCCAAAGCTAAATACCCGCCATAATTACCATATTGAATATAGGGTAAGTATGTTTTTGCCTTTTCATTATTAGCAAGCAATTGTTTTTTGGCAGCCTCACTAATAAAGGGAGATTGTGTGGCTATATTTTGTTCATACCAAAATGAAATATCATCTTCTGCAAAACTTGCAAAACCTTCATCTAACCAAGGATATAAACTTTCGTTGGAACCTAAAACATGTTGGTACCAATTGTGCATCCACTCGTGAAACACCGTGCCTATACCTGGCCCTTTTAATAAAGTAGCCATTGCATATTCCATACCCCCATCGCCTCCTTGAATAAAGGAGTATTGAGGATAAGGATAAGCACCAAACTTTTTCTCTATATAAGGCAAGGCCTTTTCAGCTGCCCACAATACATTGGCCCATGCACTATCTTCAGCAGGAGTTTTTTCCTTATAATAAACATGCAAGGTTAATCCCTTACGCACTTCTTTGGATAAATGTTTAAAATGATCATCAGCAGCCCATACAAAATCATGAATATTTTTTCCTTTAAAATTCCAAAACTTTAAATCTGCTGCATTAGCAAGTGCCGATGGATTTTGCAAAACACCAGTAGCTGCCACTGTGTAATTTTTATTTATTTGTATGGTCACATCATAATTACCCCAAACGCCATAAAATTCACGTGCTATATAAGCATTGGTATTCCAACCCTGATAATCATATTCCACCATTTTAGGATACCATTGACTCAGAGAAAAACGAACCCCCTCGGCATTATTTCTTCCTGAACGTCTTATTTGGACAGGGACTTGTGCTTCAAATTGCAATGATAATTTGGCAGCTGTTTTTGGCGGAATAGGATTAGTTAATTGTACTTCTAATATGGTTTCGTGCTCAACTAATTTTTGCGCTTTGCCATTGATTAAAATTTGACTTACTCTTTGGTAGCCAATTTCATTGGGTGTTAAATTTTGAATTCGATCTTTTACTCTTCTATCCCAATCCTGCACATTGTCTTGACCAGTCATAGTAGAAGCCGAAGTGATGGGTGCGCCTCTACGAACACTTAAATAATTTTTACCCAGCTCTCTACTTCTAATATCCATAGCTGAATTGGGAGCAAAGGCGTTCCAATACATATGAAAATAAACTTTATGTAAAGTATCCGGGGAGTTATTAGTATAAACTAGGTCTTCAGTACCTTTTATAATATTAGATGTAACATCTAAAGCTACATTTATTTTATAGTCGATATGTTGCTGCCACCGATCGGCTTGGGCATGTACCAAATTGGCGATACCAAAAATGGCGAAAATAGATGAAAATAGTTTCTTTTTCATAGGACTGAATTTAGAAGCTAAATTAATTCATTAATTAGAATTTATAAAAGAAAATGTCGTACGGCATGAACAAACCCAGTCATTTTCTATTCCTATTTGTATTTTACTAAGTATTGTCGCATCATAGAATAATCTAAACACAACCCAGAAGAGCTTGACTCATCTTCTTCCTTTAAAACCATTAAACTATTTACGAATTCATTTGAAGTTGATAAAATCGAATTACTCAAATTCAGCTGATCATTCTTTAACAATTTTTCAAAAATAATTAATGAGGCAGTGCCTTTTTTAGCATTAAAAGATGAAATAAAAGCACATTTGACCTCTTTCAGCTTATGACTATCTGAATCAACAGCAATTGGTTGCCACTTTGTAACCTTTTTAGATTTTAAAGTAATTATTTTAATTAGAAGCCCGCCAATTGTTGAAAAAAGATTATTTTTTTCATTATTAAATAATGCTCTATGCCAATTAATAGAATAAACGCAGCTAATAAAAGATGCTCTTACTATTTCGGATGGCCATATAATGGAAGCCTCTATTAAAGCAGTTTGTGATTTTTTAATATAAGATATTTTTTTAATTTCAATACCAAATTGAATAGAATTTTGAGTTAACCGAAGTAAGATATTGTCAAGTTTTATTTTATGTATATTGTCAATGCCAATTGTATCCATACTAAAAATCAGACATTCTTCTGAAATTTTAATAACCTGGCCTTTGTATAAGTCATTAACCAATAACGGGAAAGGTATTTTAAATTGAAAATAATTTCTTGATCTTTTTACATTATAATACACTTTGAATATAAAGAAAATAATTTTTACAATACTATATAAAACCCAAATACCAGCAATCAAAACAAGGTCAATACTATACCCCTTATCAATTACATTGTAAATATTTAATGCCGCCGGATTTGTTGTAATTAAATTAGCGCCCTCTTTTGTTATAGCAATAGCTTGTGAAGAAACTTGCACTGCAGGCTGAAAATATTGTTTAAAAAACATAAAAATAGGTCCTGCTTGATAATTACTTTTCAATTTTACGATTGCAATAACTATTGATAAAACACTAACAACTAAAATACTTAATTGAGGCAACATAAAAAGCCAATTAAGTTCCGACTTTATTTTCTTGGAAGAACTTATCCATGGTATTTTTTTGCCAAACAAGCTTGCAGTTGAAACAATATGTATTGGCCAACGCACTATTGCAAATAATTCGTTTGCCCAGAAATTAGAAAATCCACAGCCTATTTCTTGCAACATTATATAACTAAAAAAAGGGAATGAAAGTACCATTAGGATATTAAAAATAGAAATTTCAAATGGAGGTATACCAAAAATGAGAGTAACTACCGGTATCAAGAAAAGAAATAATTTTTGCCACCCCTCTAAATAAATTAAGCCTAAACTTAAATAGGAAACTCTTTGCTGCCAAGTCAACCCTTTACAAGTAAGTATTTTTTCATGTTTTAAAGTATGTAAATTCCCATGTGCCCATCTATGCCTTGTCTTGTAATATTCAGTTAAATCGGAAGCTGCAATGCCATAGGCAATTGATTCATTTATATAGGTGGTTTTATAACCAGCCTTATGCATTTTTAATGACGTATGAATGTCTTCTGTTACGGTCAAAGTGGGGAAACCTCCTATTTCATCCAAAATAGAACGTCTGTAAACAACGCCAGTGCCAACACAGGTACTACTATTGTAAGTGTCTTGGCAAGACTGGGAAATACTATAAAAAAATGACTGATCATGCCAAGTTTTGTTATTCTTGAAGTTTATATATTGAAAGGCATCCGTATTGTAATAATCCTGTGGGGTTTGCACCATTCCAACTTCTGCATCTTCAAAATAACCTAATGTAACATCCAAGGCATGAGGTAATGCAATATGATCGGCATCAAAAACCATAACAAATTCTGCAGCACTAAGCGACAACCCAAAATTAAGATTACCTGCTTTTGCGTTTGTATTCATTGGCCTAGCATTATAATTAACACCGATACTTTTTGCAAGCGACTTTACTTCTTCTCTTTTACCATCATCCAAAACCCATACTTGATGAGGGTAATCTATATTTTTTGCGGCTTGAATTGTTTTTTTTATAATTTCAATTGGCTCTTTATAGGTTAATACAAAAATATCTACATTTAAACCTGCTGGGGATTTTTTCGAATACCTATGTTTGTATTTCCAAGAATTTAATATTATAGTTAATGATAAAATAAATCCAAAACATTCTGCCACAAAATAAAAGAATGACAACCAAAATGAATGAGGAGCAAATATAGTTACTCTCCATCCTAGATAAATTAAATATATCAATAGATACAGCAAGGCAAGCAATCTTCGCACTATTTTAAATTTCTCAAAACGATCAGCTATGTGTTTTGAGTGCAATGCTGAATTCATTAATAACTAATTTGCTACAATATAAATTAAAACGACCGAACAGCTCTTACTTTGTACCCTCTTGTTTTCTCAACATAATAAGGTGTGCCGCCAGGGCCAATAAATTGATACCATGCTTTAGTTTGGTCAGATGCAGATTCAACGGAACTCCAATATTGCATAGAGAAGTCAGTACCTACTAAATTTATACCACTGTACGACAAATTCATTAAATACAATTCATACTTAGTAGGTAAACGCCAATCAGTAAAGTTTTTTCCATTTAAACTATGATTGTCTGGATTACTTAAACTATCTATTGCATCATACCAAGTTGAAGCATTTGACTGATCTTGTAATTCTGCAACTAACCCATGTTTACCATTTGGTGTTACATAAAATACATAACCTCCTAAGGAAGCATTTAAACCTACAGTATAACTTGGTGTTGAAGTAGCTGCCCAACTTGCATTTCCTAATCCATCGGTAGTTAATACCAACCCAGCAGTACTATCTGTGTTAGGATACGTCATAGCACCTGTTGTAATTTTTCCAGCTATAGTTGTATTCCCATTTTTCAAAATAGTTATTGCATCACTTCTATGCGAATCATCCAATCCATTTCCTATTACAAATAATCTATCTGTGGAATCAAAAGAAGTTGCAGCAGTAGGCGTATACCTTGTATTAAAAATACCTAATGCAGTTTCTCCATAAGAAGCTGCATTTACATTATTTCCAATAGCAACAGTTGAATTAGAGGTTGCAGAACTATTTAAACCCATAGCAATTGATTGACGTCCACTTGCAGTATCCGTATTTCCAAAAGCAAATGCTTGGTCATCACTTGCAATACTTTGATAACCCATTGCCAGAGAATGATTACCAATTGCCTTTGATTCGTATCCCCCAGCAATTGATTGAGATCCACTAGCATTTGTTTGAAATCCTATTGCCATTGTTTGAGATCCACTAGCTGTATCAGTATGACCAATCGCCAATGATTGAGTTCCACTAGCAACAGATTTAAATCCCATTGCTACAGAATGCGACCCACTAGCCAAAGTCCTATTACCCATAGTTGTTGATCCATTACCACTTGAAATTGTACTATCACCCATAGATGTGGATTGATATCCGCTTGCCACTGTATTTAAACCCATCGCGGTAGATGTACCACCACTAGCTAAAGTACCTTGGCCCATTGCCGTTGATTGCCATCTGCTTGCCGTAGTATTTAAACCCATTGCAATAGAAGTGCTTCCACTTGCTAAAGTTCCTTGCCCCATTGCCGTTGATTGATACCCACTTGCTGTCGTATTTAAGCCCATCGCAGTTGATGTGCTGCTACTTGCTGTAGTACCTTGGCCCATTGCTGTCGACTCATACCCACTTGCTGTAGTATTTAAGCCCATTGCAGTAGAGTGGCTGCTACTTGCTATAGTTCCTTGCCCAATTGCAAAAGACTCATACCCACTTGCTGTCGTATTTAAGCCCATCGCAGTAGAGTGGCTGTTACTTGCTAAAGTTCCTTGCCCAATTGCAAAAGACTCATACCCACTTGCTGTCGTATTTAAGCCCATCGCAGTAGAGTGGCTGTTACTTGCTATAGTTCCTTGCCCCATAGCCGTAGATTGATCCCCACTTGCTGTCGTTCTAAAACCCATAGCAACCGAATGCGACCCACTAGCCAAGGTCCTATTACCCATGGTTGTTGATCCATAGCCACTTGCAGTTGTACTATCACCCATAGACGTAGATTGCCAGCCGCTTGCAACTGTATTTAAACCCATAGCTGTTGATTGAGAACTACTTGCTAAAGTTCCATATCCCAAAGCTGTTGATTGCGAGCCGCTTGAAGTAGTGTTCAATCCCATAGCAATAGACGTATAGCTAGTTGCACTTGTTCCTTGCCCAATTGCAAAAGACTCGTTACCACTTGCCAATGTATTCAATCCAAAAGCGACAGAGTGAGGTCCTGATGCAATAGTACTTTCTCCCATTGCAACACTTGATGATCCTCTTGCTTTTGCATATTGACCCATTGCAAAAGAAGTGGATTGCTCCGCTCTACTACCTTGACCTAAAGCCACAGAACCAAATGCACTTGCCGTATCTAAATAACCCATTGCAATCGAAGAAGTGGCATCTGCTAAAGTTAAATGTCCTATTGAAGTAGAAGTATATCCATTTGCTTTTGCACCGTAACCCATTGCAAAAGCATGTGATTGGCTTGCCACCGAATTCTGACCAAATGATACCGCAGCTAATGCACTTGCTGTATCTGAAGCACCAGCTACAAAACTATAATCACCGCTTGCTAAATTATTCTGTCCAAAGGATGTTGAATAACTACCCATACTTGTACTATCATCCCATTTTGTATCATCCATCCCACCCACTCTAAAGGCAGCTTTTCTTGGCGTCCACATCATACGAACTCCTGCACCTAAAGAAGTAGGATTGCCTTGTCCAAAAGTTCCAGTTGCAACAAATCCGTCATCACTATTAAATATTTTTCTTCCCGAAATAGTTTCTTCACTTGCAGACATAAATCCTGCTGTTGTAGAAAAAGTTGTCCAACTTAAATTTCCTAAACCATCCGTTTTCAAAACCAATCCAGCAGTACTATCTCTATTAGGATAAGTAACTGCACCAACTGTTAGTGTTCCGCTTGTTTTTACATTTGTCACACTTGTATTTCCTAGTTGAATGGAATTACTAGCACTTACTATTGCTCCATTTCCTATTGCTGTTGCATTGGTTAAACTATCATAAAACACATCGGATGAATGACCAATAGCTGTATTATTTGAGCCTATAGTATTACTATAAAGCGAACGCAAACCTATTGCTGTATTATTTGAGCCTGTAGTATTAAGATTAAGTGCATTAACCCCAGATGCAGTATTATTATTTCCAATAGTATTAGAATTAAGCGCATAAGCTCCAATTGCAGTATTTGACTCTCCTAACTTGTTGCTAAATAATACATAATAACCACTTGCGGTATTAAAATTTCCTGAGGTATCACCATAAAGTGCATTTACACCAAATGCTGTATTATGACTTCCTGATGTATTACTATAAAGCGCTTGGTATCCACTTGCTGTATTGGCACTCCCAGTTGAATTACTTAAAAGCGATTGCACCCCATTGGCTGTGTTTTGGTTGCCAATTGAGTTGTTATATAGCGACTGTAAGCCAAATGCTGAATTATTTGTACCTATTGTATTTTGTTTTAATGCAGTTGCTCCAAATCTAGTATTTGAACTAAATAGACCCCCACCTATTCCTATATCAATTCCATTTACAGTGATGTCTTTTGTAAAATTAGCTGAATCTAAATCAGCTTTTAAACCTATTCTATTACTTAATGTAGCTGTATCTGCTTTGTTTAATTTTATATCTATTCTATTTGATAAAGTAGAAGTATCGACTTTACTTAATTTAACATCAATTCTATTAGACAAGCTTGTTGTATCAAATGTTTTAGAAGCTAATTGAGTTGGAGTGATATAGCCTGTTACACTATCCGCAATATTTAATTTTGTTGCTATCGTGGAATTAATATCCGTTGCTGCAGCAATTACATCAATTCTATTTGACAAACTTGTAGTATCAAATGTTTTCTCTGCCAAATTACTTGGTGTTACATAAATAACTCCACTATCCGTTAAATTTACTTTAGCGTTTAAACCAGCATTGACAGCCGCCGCGGTTAAAGAGGTAATATTTGATTCAACTAATGCAGTTACCATTTTTGCATAAGGCGCTAACATAGCAGTGGTGTCAGATGAGCTTAATTTACTATTAACTGCATTAGATAATGTTTGAACAACATGATTTTTCGCATAAAGCTGTAGCATTTTGGAAGTATCAGATACATCTAGTTTTTGATTGAGGCCGCCCGCATTTGCTGCATATAGAGCAAAAGGAACTGAACCAAAACTTGTAGTACCCATATCTACCCATTCCTTTCTATAATCCCAAATTTCACTGCCCCCAACTGGAGTTATAGATACTTTTAAATTTAAATAAAATGGACCATTTGACCAATCTATTGTTGACAAACCGGTAGCCGTACCACCTACCCTAGTTCCATTTCCGATACTAATACTAAATACACCAGAGCCATCTGTTGTGGCTTGATGTTCCTCAATTAAAACTTTCGTTCCTGTTAAGGACGCCTGTAAAATACTCGTTTGCAAAAATATTTTTCTATCCTTTGCAGGATTTGAAAAATTATCTCTAGCAATTGCTTGAAAAAATATTCCATTATTGGTTTGAGCCAATAATTTATCTGTGAAAATACTCAATGCAATTACTAATAAAGTGATTTTAACTTTTGCAAAAATTTTATGATTCATTTTTTTATTATTGTAAAATTTAACTAATTAATTTTAAAATAGCCTGTGTTCTTATTTCTATAATGTTTACTTCGCTTTTATAAATTTTAGCGCGTCCTTATACATAGCAGATTCAATTTGTATCACAAATGCACCCATACTTATGACACTAAAATCTATAAGCTTTCCTTGGTACAATTCGTAACCTGTAGCTTTACTACTTGATAATTTAAAGCCCTCTGCATTCCAAATACTTATTGCAAAAACTTCTTCTAGAGGTGGTGTATTAATAAACTTTATTTTTGTGTTGGCTGCAACTGGGTTTGGAAAAAGCTTAATACCAAGTGTATTATATTTTGTGTTTACATCACAATTAAAAGCAAATAAACCCAAACCCCTATTTCCAACAAATACAGCAGTGCCATTTTGCATATTTAAACAAGTTGCATTGCTATTAAATGTAAGCGCCATACTGTTGTTTGACATATTAAGAATTGGACCAACACTGCTCAAAATAAAAGGACTCGTCAACTCTTGCGCCTTTACTTCATTTAAATAAAAAAAAGCTATGAAGTAGAATAGTATATTTAAGAAAATTGTTTTCATGTTTATGCTTAGAATTAATTTACTTACTGCTAAAAAATAATTGAGTTGAAGATGGCTGTGTAGAATTATTCTTTAGCAATACCAACTTAGACGTACCAACAGATATAATATCATATACTACTTCTAATGGATTTCCGTTATTTGTTTTTACTTGCACATGTATTTGCGACTTATTATTTACCATTTCTATTGTATAGGTGCCTGCCAAGCCATCAGAATCTTCCGTTCTGCCATCTTTATAATAAGTAATTATATATGTTGATTGGCCTAAATATGATTTTATGTTGTTTCCATTAATACTATAATCTAGATACCAACTTTTATTGGTCAACATATTATTCATTAATTCACTTTGCGTACTTGCAATTTCTTTATTACACGAAACATTTAATAATACCAAAGATGTAATAAAGAATATGTTTAGATATTTCATTGTGTTTTTTTGGATTTGTCTATATTTTAAAATAAATCACTTGCTTTAATTGAAACCCCAATTTCAATACGATTCAATTGAATAGGCACTGTACTATTGAATAACTGACTGCCAAACTTATAATGCGCAAACAATACATAAAAACTTTGGTTGTCAAATTCTGCGCCAATATCTCCATTAACAAAAAATCGACTTCCTGCTCCATTGATTAAATTTTCATTACTAATAGTTGAAATTTTATAATCAAAGCTCGGACCAGCAACTATATAAAATTTATACTTTTGCATATCATTGATAGGTAGCAGCTTCTTATAATGCAACGCCATACTCAATGTGGTATATTTATTATCTGCCTTAAAATGTGTAAAATCTTCTACAAATGGAGAAATAGTATATTTATTTTGATAATAACTACCTGCTATTATTTTATTAATAGCAAAACTAAAAGAATACAAATGTTTTTCATTATATATTCCATCCCATCTAAAGCCACCACTATAAGTAGAATTAAAAGAATTACTATTTACTGCATCGTATATGTAATTTATTGGGGCAGTTATTCCTTTATCATTTATACTTTGCTTATTTAAGCTGAGTGCTCCAAATAAAGACAGCTCATTACCCTTAAAATTGACAAAGTTTTTTGCAACCGACTTTTTAAGCCGTTGCATTTTATCCTTAAATGGATGACTTAAATACAAACTATCCTGCTGCTTTGAAGTGATTTTTTGCGCATTTATATTGTTTATAAATAGGCAAGTAATAAAAAATAATAGGAATTTATACATTTGTTATATTATGATTTAATAATTAAAAAGCCCTAATGGCACGAACATAGTTGGTGTTGGCCTTATTGACATAGAACTGAACACCATCGTTGAAATTCTGGTACCACGCGGCGTAGTTGTCGCCCTCCGT